>NZ_JBZQEK010000014.1:0-3117 GCF_058719085.1 Candidatus Benthicola sp. | reverse complement strand
GTGGCCGCTGAAGGACTACCCGGAGCACGGACCGGACCGCGACGACCCGTACCTGTTCGTCTATCAGCCGCTGCTGGACGCCTGCCTGGACGCGGCCCGCGCCGACGGCTGCGCCACCCTCCTGTCCGGCGACCGCGGCGATGAGGTGGTGGGAGACTGGGTCTACGACGAACGAGGGTTGTTTCTCGCAGGCCGGTGGAGGGCGCTGATCCGGGAACTGAGGCAGGAGCCGGCCGGCCGCGGCGGCGTCCCCGGAGCGCTGTGGTCCCGCGTCCTCGGTCCGCTGCTCGGTCGGGGAGACCGCTTCGGAGATCCCGAACCACCGGCCTGGATGCGCCCGGATTTCGCGGCGCACGCCGGCCTGGCGACGATTCTCGCCGGGGCGAGGCCATCCGCACTCCACGAGAAGCCGGCTCGGGAGCGTCGGCGCGAGCGGATCTGGAATCGCGCCGCCACCTGGAGGGCGATGGGCGAGGAGCGCCTCCGGGCCCGCCGGAACAGCACGTATTGCGACCCATGGAGCGATCGCCGGGTGGCCGAATACGTGCTCGCGATTCCGCCATGGCAGGTGAACCGCCGGTCGGAGCCCAAGCGCATCGTCCGGCGTGCGGTCCGCTCCCTCCTCCCCCGGGACACCGCTCGGTCGCTCGGGAAGATGGAGCCGGTCGCCCTGTTCGACCGCGGATTCAGAGACCGGGGGCTTCCGGTCGTGCGGGAGCTGCTGGCGGACCCACGTGTGGACGGGCTGGGTTTCGTGGACGTCGCGCACCTCGAGGCCGATTTCGAGGCCTTCCTGCACGGTAGGCCGGTCCGTCACGATTTCTGGTGGCCGCTCACCATGGAGATGTGGCTCAGGTCCCACTGGGAATAGACGGACGAACCTGCTGCGACGAGACCACACTTCTGTCGTGCTTCTACCGCAGAATCGACGTCTTCATCAACGGCCGAAATCGGCTCGAAATGGCTGCTTTCCGCCGAATTCCGGTGTGAACGCCCTCTGCACGCCCCCACTGGACCGCTCGTGCCCATTCGCGTATCGTTCTTGCGTGAATGGGTGATCGGCCAAGGCCCGATCGTCGGGCCAGTCCTGAATCACCGGTGGAGGACGCGTATGAAGAAGCCGTATCAAAAGCCCGAAATCAAGGCGTGGGGCACCGTTGCCGACCTCACGGCCACGGGCATGACGAAGCCCGGCAATGATGCGAAGGCTGGCAGCGCGGCGTCGCAGGGTCAGTAAGCCGCTGCTGGTCAGCCCTACAGGCAGTACGAGAGGCCCGCCCGCGTGGCGGGCCTTTCTTTTTCCTCCCCTCTCTGCGCAGAATACCGGACATGTACGGCTTGTACGACTTCGGACTGATGCTCGGCGACACGGTGCGAACCGACGCCTACATTCGAGCTCTTCGGGAGGCCGTGAAGCCGGGGTGCACCGTGCTCGAGATCGGCGCCGGAACGGGACTGTTCGCGATGCTGGCGCGCCGGTGGGGCGCCGGGCGGGTCTACGCCGTCGAGATGCTCGACGCGGTCGATCTCGGCCCGACCATCGCCCGGGACAACGCCCTGGAGGGCATCGAGTTCATCAAGGGCCTGTCGACCAGGATCGAGCTTCCGGATCGAGCGGACGTGCTCGTGAGCGATCTGCGCGGCACGCTGCCGCCTCACGGCCTTCACATTCCCTCGATCGTCGATGCGCGTGAGCGCCTGCTGGCGCCCGGCGGGACGCAGATCCCCCAGGTCGACCGGGTTCGGGGGGCCGTGGTCCAGGCTCCGGCCATGTACAAGAGCCTGAGCGGTCCATGGGCGACGGGCCGGTTCGGCATCGACCATTCGGCCGTCCTCGAGATCAACGCCAACCTCTGGAGGCGATGGGACCGGGACGACATGGCAGACGTCCGCTTCCTGACGCCACCCGCCGACTGGGTGACGATCGACTACACCCGCGTGACCGAGCCTCATTTCTCCGGGACGATGGAATGGATCGCCGCGAAGGAAGGCACGGCCCACGGTCTGAGCCTCTGGTTCGACGCCACTCTGATGCCCGGCGTGGAGTATTCGAGCGGACCCGACGGTCCGGGCCTGGTCTATGGGAACGCGTTCTTTCCGCTACGGGAGCCGCTCGAGGTCGCGGAAGGGGACTCCCTCCGGTGCTTCCTGCGGGCCGATCTCATCGAGGGGGAATACGTCTGGACGTGGCGGACGGAGCATCGCCGCGGTCAGGCGGCCCCCGTCACCCGGGTGCAGTCCACCTTCTACGGGCAGCCGCTGAACGAGCGTGACGTCTCGGTGCAGAAGTCGGGATACGCGCCCCGGATCGGAGACGAGGGCCGGCTGGTGCGAGCGACTCTGGAGCTCATGGACGGCTCGAGGACGATCGAGACGATCGCGAGCGAGCTGGAGAGGGAGTTCCCGGGCCGCTTCGCCGCCTGGGATACGGCGATCGCGTGGGTCCGCCGACTCTCCCGCGATTACAGCGCGTGATGCCCGGGTTCTCCGCCGGCCGAGGGGTGAACCCAGTCCCGATCCACCAGGCCCCGCAGGAACTCCTCGACGTCGCGTTCGAGCGCCGCGCGGTCGACGTCGTACGCTCGGGCCGCTGCCTCGACCACGCTGGCCGGGTTCCCCGTCTCGGAGAGGACCCTCCACATGAGGGCCGCCACCTCGTCGAAGGCGAAGTACCGGTGCTGGTCGAGATCGAGCAGGATTCCTCCCGCCCCCCGAACGGTTCGGAAGAGAAGGTGATCGGCGACCGTGAGAGCGTGTTCTTCCATGACCCGCAAGGAAGATCTCGCCGGGCGATCTGTCAACCGAGTGCGGCACTTCGGACCACGATTCCGGCGGGTCTGGCGGGGGAGACGTGAGCGGGCTGTGCGGGTTGGTGCGGTGGGATGGGGGCCCGGCGGAGCGGGGGGTGGTGGAGTCGATGGTGGAGGCGGCGCGTTGGCGGGGCCCGGACGGGGTGGGGGTGCACGTGGAGGGGAGCGTGGGCCTGGGGCACCTGGCGCACCGCGTGACGCCGGAGTCGGTGCGGGAGGTGCAGCCGCTGGTGTCGGGGGAGACGGTGGTGGTGGCGGACGCCCGGATCGACAACCGGGGAGAGGTGGCATCGTGGCTGGGGGAGCG
>NZ_JBZQEK010000013.1:0-9456 GCF_058719085.1 Candidatus Benthicola sp. | reverse complement strand
TCAGCTCCTGGTAGCCCGCGATCTCCACCGACGACCACGACTGCTCCAGCCCCGGATTGTTCCGCTCCGCCAGACGCAACGCCTGCTCCAGCGTCACCTGCCGCGCCGCCTCCTGCCCCCGCAACCCCGACGCCAACGCCACCGACGCGAGGAAGAACGCGATGCTCGGCGTCCGTACACGTGCCCGCATGATTTCGATTCCCGTTCCGTGTTCGATCATTCCCCGCGGAAGGCTCCAGCCGGCCCCTCCCGGTTTCGACCCTGAATCTGACGATGCCCGGCCGGCCGAGGTTTCACCGTCAGGAGGCAGACGGGGCGGCGAGACGGCTGAAGAGATACGTGTGCAGCGCCAGGAGGCCCTGATGCAATCCGGCTCGTCGCTCCAGGGCCTCGTCCTCCGGCACGCCGGCCGTGGCGAGCGTCACGAAGGCCTGCTCGTACCGGACGAGCTCTCCGACGAGCTCCGCGATCGGATCCAGATCGGTGGCGCGCACGCCCTCGTGCGCCAGCAGATCCTGAATCAGACGGGCCGCGACGACGTCCGCCTCATCGAACTCGCGGGCATCCGCCGGTCCGGGGCGACCGGGAAGCAGCCCGGCATCGTGCCACGAGCGCGCGGTAGAGAGGCTGATGCCCGCATCGCGGGCGACCTCCGAAAGCGATCGCTCGCCCTTCGCGATCCGCGCTCCGGACCCGCCGCCCACCTGCCCTGGAAGCCGCTGCAGCGCGGCGGCCACGGCCGGTTCCACGCCGCGATCGACCCGCTCGAGAACCTGCCGGACCTCGTCGATCGAAAGGGGTCCGAGCTCGTCGCCCCTCAAAGAGCGAATCAGCTTCAGGCGCCGCACGTGCTCTTCACCGTACACGGCCGCGTTGGGCGCCGTCTTGGTCGCCGGCGGCAGCAGGCCCTCACGCTGATAGTGGTGAATCGCCGTCCTCGGCACACCGGATCGAGTCACCAGCTCCTTCATTCGCACGACGTGCCTCCGCGGAGAGGGTGCGACGACTATTACAGTGTATATGGTGACACTATATACTATGTGTGCGGATCACGAGCAGACAAGGGCTTAGCCGGTCAGGCCAACCGGCGTGAGGAGGCGGGAGGGCTTCCAGGGTCAGACGAACCAGGCATCCACATCCTGGGCCGCGGTGTCATCGACGGGGCTGGTTTCCAGCCGCGTGCCGGCCATGGCCAGGGCCGCGAAGCCCGCCGTAATCGCCAGCAACAAGAGGGAGCTGCCGAGTCTCATGGTCCACCTTCCTGCGAACTCGATCCACCGGGATTCCAGGGGGATGAGGGCAAGAAGGGTGCTCGCGAGGGCAGGGCCTCGTACCGGTATGTCGAAAATACACTTAGCGAAACGAACGACGCTCGACCTTCGGTGGGATTGTGGACGATCAGCCACAGTCAGTGGGGAAATGCGACCCGCTCCGGTGTACCGTCCGCCCGCAGATGGACCGAACCCACGGCCCGTCCCGAAACGGTGAGCGCATCGAGGCGCACGGAGTCCGCGCGACTCTGGATGCGTACCCGGATCGAGTCTTCGGGCGATATCGTGTCGATCACGACCCGGCCGGCGCCCGCATCCGCTTCCACCACGATCGCCGAACCCATCCCGTTCACCAGCCACACGGGCGTCGTCACGGTTGTTGTCCGGACAACGGAGTCGGTGCCGAGTTCGAAGACGGCGAACGGATCTTCCTCGTTTCCAACCACATCCGTGCTGGGACCGGCACTCGAGTCGAGGGAAGACGACGACTCGACCCCGGGCGGAACCGGGGCATTCGTTGTGTCAGCACCCATCAGCTCGCTCGAGTCGTCCCCGGCAGCCCGGCAGCCCGCGCCACCGAGCAGCACCAGCAGGGCGAGCGCCGCACCGAGCCCGATGGGATCCCGCCGTCGGCTCGCCGATCGCCTCCCGCGCCGCATCCTCACGGTTCGAGGACCAGCTTGCCGAACACCCGGCCCGCTTCGAGCTCCTCGTGTGCCCGGCGGATCTCCGCCAGCGGCAGCGTCTGGTCGATCACGGGCTGGAGAGCCCCCGAAACCACGTGCCCCATCACCTCCTCGAACTCCTCGCGCGTCGCCATGGTGGAACCGGAGACGCGGATCTGCTTCCAGAACATGTGCCGGATCTCGACCTTCCCCGCCGGTCCGGTGGTAGCCCCATAGGTCACCAGGCGGCCGAGTCGTGCAAGGCTCCTGAGGCACGGCCCCCAGCTCGCCTCGCCGACGCTGTCGAGCACCAGGTCCACGCCCCGACCGTTGGTTCGCTCCTTCACCGCCTCGGCGAAGTCCTCCTCCAGCCGGTCGTACACGACTTCGGCTCCAAGCTCTCGTACCCGCTCGACGTTGGCGGGACCGCTCGTGACCGCGTGAACGCGCGCTCCTAACAGATGGGCGATCTGGATGGCGGCCGTCGAGACGCCCCCGGAGGCCCCCGTGATCAGGACCGCCTCCCCCTGTTTCAGCTCCCCCCGGGTGACCAGGGCTCGCCACGCCGTCTGAAAGGCGAGGGGCGCGGCTGCCGCCACGCGAAAATCGAGCGCCTCGGGAATCCGGTACAGGTTTCGGGATGCGACCCGGACGCGCTCCGCCGTCCCGCCTGCCACGTGCTCGCCGAGGATACCGAAGCGAACGCAGAGCGGGTGCTCTCCCCGGGCGCACCACTCGCACTCCCCACACCACAGGGACGGGTTGAGTGCCACCCGGTCCCCGACCGACCAGCCCTCCACCCCCGGTCCGACCTCCTCGATCAACCCGGCGACGTCCGAGCCACCGATGTGCGGGAGCTCGAGCTCGAGACCCGGCAGCCCCCTGCGGACCCACAGGTCGAGGTGGTTCAGGGCCACCGCCCGGACGGCCACCACGACCGTCCCCGCGGCGGCCACCGGCTCCGGCGCCTCTCCCGTCTCCATGACTTCCGGTCCGCCGTGCCGGCGGAAGAACGCGGCAAACATCCGTTCACTCCTCGCAATGGCAGGGTGCGGGGCGGCGTACCCGCGCCCCGGCGGGGCTCTCACCTCCCGGCCCGAGGCCGAAACTACGGATCCGCACACGGTCCGAACACCTCCCGACCGGGGCCACGGCACTTCGCTCATGCCGCGCAACATGCGGAACGGCCGCGCCGCGATGCGGTAGAAGCCACTTGAAACTGGTTCTCAACCAGCTTACTTTGAGGGCGAGTCCGAACAGGGATTCATGAAGGGACCGACGGGCCGGACGGGGCAGAAAGTGCGCTCCCGCCGGCCCGTACGATTCGGCACAGGCGACACGGCATTGGAGCAGAAGGCGAATGGCTGAATATCTGCTGGAGATCCAGGACCTTCACGCGAGGGTCGAGGGAGAAGACGAGAACATTCTTCGCGGGGTGGATCTGGCGGTCCGCCACGGCGAGATGCACGCGCTCATGGGGCCCAACGGTTCGGGGAAGAGCACGCTGGCGAAGGTCATCGCGGGCCATCCCGGCTACGAGGTCACCGGGGGAGACGTGCTTCTGGAGGGCGAGAGCGTTCTGGAGATGGAGCCGGATGAGCGAAGCCTCGCCGGCCTCTTCCTCGCCTTCCAGTACCCGGTGGAGATTCCGGGCGTCTCGATCTCGAACTTCCTGCGTACCGCGATGAGCGCACGCCTCGGGGAGGACGAGGAGATGGACGTCTTCGCTTTCCAGAAGCGCCTCATGGAGAAGCTGGAGATGCTCAAGGTGGACCCGGCGTTCGCCGCCCGCTACGTGAACGACGGATTCTCCGGCGGCGAGAAGAAGCGGAACGAGATCCTCCAGCTCGCCATGCTCGAGCCGCGCATGGCGGTGATGGACGAGACCGACAGCGGTCTGGACATCGATGCCCTGCGGATCGTGTCCGATGGCGTGAACACGATCCGCGACGCGCACGGCTCCATGGGCGTCCTGCTGATCACGCACTACAAGCGGATCCTCAACTACCTTCAGCCGGACCACGTACACGTGATGCTGAAGGGGCAGATCGCCCATACGGGCGGCCCCGAGCTCGCCGATCGGCTGGAGGAGATGGGATACGACTGGCTCCACGAGCCGGAGACCGCGACCGTCTGAGACGGACGTTCGGTAGAGCACCGGGCGACGGAACGTCCGCCGCCCGAACGAAGAGTGTCTGAAGCGGGGATTCGAGGATATGCCGCAGAACGAAGCCATCAAGGAACTGGGGCTCGACGAGTACAAGTACCACTTCCTTACGGAGGAGAAGCCGGTCTTCAAGTCCCAGAAGGGACTGAGCGAGGAGGTGGTGCGACAGATTTCCGCCCACAAGGAGGAGCCCGAGTGGATGCTCGAGTTCCGCCTCAAGGCTCTCGAGATCTTCTATTCGAAGCCGATGCCGGACTGGGGCGGGGACCTCGAGAGCCTCAACCTGGACGACATCTACTACTATCTGAAGCCGCAGGACCGCATGGAGCGGTCGTGGGACGATGTGCCCGAGGAGATCAAGGAGACGTTCGAGCGCCTCGGCATCCCGGAGGCGGAGCGAAAGATCCTCGCGGGCGTGGGGGCCCAGTTCGAATCCGAGATGGTGTATCACTCCCTCAAGGAGGAGTGGACCGAGCAGGGCATCATCTTCGAGTCGATCGAGGACGGTCTGAAGCTCTACCCGGAGATCTTCAGGGAGTACTTCGCCACCGTCATTCCGCCGCACGACAACAAGTTCTCGGCGCTGAACTCGGCCGTGTGGTCTGGTGGCTCCTTCGTGTACATCCCGAAGGGGGTGAAGGTGGACATCCCCCTGCAGGCCTACTTCCGGGTCAACGCCGAGCAGATGGGGCAGTTCGAGCGCACCCTCATCATCTGCGAGGATGATGCGCAGGCCCACTACATCGAGGGCTGCACGGCGCCGACCTATTCGACGGACTCGTTCCACTCGGGCGTGATCGAGATCATCGTCAAGCCGGGCGCGCGCTTCCGTTACACGACGATTCAGAACTGGTCGCACAACATGTACAACCTCGTGACCCAGCGGGCGCTGGTTCAGGAGAACGCGCACATGGAGTGGGTGGACGGGAACCTGGGCTCGAAGCTGACCATGAAGTACCCGTCCTGCTATCTGGTGGGCGAGGGCGCGCACGGAGAGATCCTCTCGATCGCCTACGCCGGCGATGGTCAGCACCAGGACACCGGCGGCAAGGTGGTCCACGCGGCGCCGCGCACGACGTCGCAGATCACCTCGAAGTCGATTTCCAAGGGAACGGGCCGGTCGTCCTATCGAGGACTGTGCAAGGTCTACGAGGGCGCGGTCGGCGCGAAGTCGAACGTGGAGTGCGACGCGCTCCTGCTCGACGAGACCTCGCGCACGGATACGTACCCGTATATCGAGATCGACGAGAACCTGTCGACGATCGGACACGAGGCGTCCGTCTCGAAGGTGGGGGAGGAACAGCTCTTCTACCTGATGAGTCGCGGCCTCTCGGAGGAGGAGGCCATGACCATGGTCGTCCGTGGATTCATCGAGCCGATCGCGAAGGAACTGCCGCTCGAGTACGCGATCGAGCTGAACCGGCTTATCGAGCTCGAGATGGAGGGAAGCGTCGGCTGAGGCCGGACGTTTCCAGGAACTGGACAACGATCGCAAGCACATAGATGGACGCGCCTCGATGAGCGGAAGGCGGTCCGGGCAAGGAGAACGAAGTTGGCCGAAGGGACGATCACCAGCGACATGAGCGTGGACACCGAATCCTCCGCGAGAGCGCCGATCGCACGCGGGCTGGCCAGTTACGTGCGGGCGGTGCACGAGCCCTCTCTGCTGTCGGAGCTGAGGCGGACGGCGTGGAAGACGTACGTCGAGACGCCGATGCCCACCCGGAAGAGCGAGGAGTGGCGTTACACGGACCTCTCGAAGCTCGATCCCGAAGCGTTCGCCCCGGTGACATGCGAGGGCGAGCGGCTCCCGGTCGAGCAGCTTCCGGCTCCCGTGCAGGCGGCCATGGCCACTGACCGGGACCGGGCGGGTGTGATGGTGCGTCACAACGGCTGCCTGGAGCACCTCCGACTGGACCCGGCCCTCGAGAGCCGGGGAGTGGTGTACGCTCCGCTCGAGGAGGTGGCCGACGAGCACCCGGAGCTGCTCGAGCGCTTCCTGTTTCGCAGCGACGTGTCGCCGATGGAGGAGAAGCTGTGGGCGCTGCACGGCGCGCTGCTGTCGGGGGGCTACTTCCTGTACGTACCCGAGGGCGTGACGGTCGAGCACCCGGTTCACGCCTTCCGGTATCTGGACGAAGAGGGCGGGCTGGTGTCGACGCACTCGCTCATCGTCGCCGAGGCGGGTGCGAGCGTGACCTGCATCGACGAGTACGTGTCGCCCGACCTGGAAGAGGACTCCCTCAGCCTGAACGGAGTCGAGATCTTCGGCGCCGAGGGGGCCACGGTCAGCTACCTGGCCGTCCAGCAGTACGGACGGGGCGTCCGACACTTCACCATGCAGCATTCGAACACCGGCCAGGATGCGACCCTGGTCGGCTTCAACGTCACCCTGGGCGCCGACCTGGCCCGGGCGGACGTGACGAGCCACCTGGAGGGAAGGGGTGCTCGCGCCGAGATGCTGGCGCTGTGGTTCGGTGACCGGGAGCAGCACTTCGACCATCACACGCTGCAGCATCACGAGGCCCCGAGCGCCTACAGCGACCTGCTGTACAAGGGCGCCCTGACGGCCCGCTCCAACAGCGTGTTCCGTGGGCTGATCAAGGTCGCCGAGGGTTCGCAGCTCACCGACGCGTACCAGACGAACCGGAACCTCCTGCTCAGCCCGGATGCGAGCGCCGTCACCCTTCCGAACCTGGAGATCGGTGCGGACGACGTGCGCTGCTCGCATGGCGCCACCGTCGGCCAGGTGGATGACGGGATGCTGTTCTACCTCATGAGCCGGGGCCTGAACCGGGAACAGGCCGAGCGCCTGCTCGTGTTCGGGTTCTTCGACGAGGTGCTCGAGCGGGTGCCCGGCGACGGGGTTCGATCCCGGATCCGGGACGCGATCGAGCGCAAGATCCAGGGCCGATGAGCGAATTCCAGACGGTGGCCCGGCTCGACGACGTTCCCCCGGATTCGCTGCATCCGGTGGAGCTGGATGGCGAGAAGATCGTTCTCGCGCGAGTCGGCGATCGCGTCTTCGCCTTGCACGACGAGTGCACGCACGAGGAATTTCCCCTCTCGTCGGGCGAGCTCGTGGGCGAGCAGGTCACCTGCGTGCTACACGGGGCCCGCTTCGATCTGGCGACCGGAACGCCTCGGGCCCTGCCCGCGGTTCGTCCGGTGAGAACGTATGAGGCCCGCGTGGAAGGCCAGGAGATCCAGGTCCGGGTCGGCTGACGCTCCCGTCGACCCCGCGGAGCCCGGAAAGGGCCAGGGGCGCACCCATGGAGACACCCGAGTCCACCTCGGCCGTCGCGTCCGACTCCCCGCTGGACGTCGAGCGGATTCGCTCCGACTTCCCCATTCTCGGCCGGAGGGTGCACGGGCACCCTCTGGTGTACCTCGACAACGCCGCCACGTCGCAGCAGCCCTATCCGGTCATCGAAGCGGTGGATGCGTATAGCCGCGAGAACCACGCCAACGTGCATCGCGGGGCCCACGAGCTGAGCATCCGTGCGACCGAGGCGTACGAGGACGCTCGCGCCGTGGTCGCCGAGCACATCGGCGCGGTCGCGCCGGCCGAGGTGATCTTCGTGCGGGGCACCACGGAGGCCATCAACCTCGTCACCTGGACGTGGGGCGCGGCACACGTGGCCGAAGGCGACGAGATCCTCCTCACCAAGATGGAGCACCACTCCAACCTGGTTCCGTGGCAGATTCTGGCCGGGCGCGCCGGGGCGACCGTCCGCTACGTGGACGTGAACCCCGACGGCACGCTGGCCATGGAGGACTACGACCGGCTCCTGTCGCGCCGCACCCGCCTGGTCGGCGTCACGCACGTCTCGAACACGCTCGGCGTCGTCAATCCCGTCGCCGAGATCGCTCGAAAAGCGCACGAGGCGGGGGCCCTGTGCATGGTCGACGGAGCCCAGGCCGCCCCCCACCTCCCGGTGGATGTCCAGGAAATAGGGTGCGACTTCTATGCCTTCAGTGGACACAAGATGCTCGGCCCCACGGGGATCGGGGCGCTGTGGGGTCGGCGCGAGCTGCTGGAGCACATGCCGCCCTGGCAGGGCGGCGGAGAAATGATCTCCGAGGTTCACCTCGATCGCTTCGCCCCGGCCGCGGTACCGCACAAGTTCGAGGCCGGGACACCCAACATCTCGGGGGCGATCGGGCTCGCCGAGGCGATCCGCTACCTGCGTCGGGTCGGACTCGATCGCATCCACGCCTGGGAAGCGGAGCTGACGGAGTACGCGATCGAACGCCTGTCCGCCATCGAAGATCTCGAGATCTTCGGGCCTCGCGAGAACCGGCTCGGTGTCCTGTCGTTCCGGTATGCCGACATCCACGCGCACGACCTGGCGACGATCCTGGATCAGCGCGGCGTGGCGATCCGGGCCGGGCATCACTGCAACCAGCCCCTGATGGAGCACCTGGGAGTGGCTGCGACGGCGCGGGCCAGTCTCTACCTTTACAATACGCGCCGGGAGATCGACACTCTCGTGGAGGCCCTCGGAATGGCGGGTACCCTGTTCGGAGTCGCATGAGGCACGGAAGCACGGAAGGCAACGGAGGCGAGGGCCTCGAGCTCACCTCGCTGCAGGATCTCTACCAGCAGGTCATCCTCGACCACTACCGCCGGCCGCGAAACAAGGGCCCGCTCGAGGATGCGACGCACACCCTCACCCTGAACAATCCGCTGTGCGGCGACGTCATCGACCTGATGCTGAAGATGAAGGGCGACCGTATCGAGAGCGTCCACTTCGAGGGCAAAGGCTGCTCGATCAGTCAGGCGTCCGCGTCGATGATGAGCGGCGTGCTCGAGGGGTTGACGGTCGAGGAGGCGATGCGCGTGATGGGGATCTTCACCCGGATGCTCAAGGGCGACGCGACAGCCGCCGCCAACCCGGACCTCGGCGACCTCCGGGCCCTGGCCGGGGTCTCCAGGTTTCCGGTTCGAGTGAAATGCGCCCTCCTGGCATGGAACTGCCTCGAAGACCTGATCGGGCCCGAGAGCGCGCGCCCGTGACCGCCCTGCATGCCTGACCGTCTCACCGGCCGCGTGCTGCAGTTCACCGCCGGTGTGTACCGGGTTCACACACCCGCCGGCATTCTCGAGTGCTCGCTCCGTGGAAGGGCCAAGAAGGAAGCGCGCGAGCCGGTGGCCATCGGCGACCTCGTCTCCATTGAGCGTCTCGACGATGGCAGCTGCAGAATCGAGGAGGTGCTTCCGCGGAGCAGCCGGCTCTCGAGGCACTCGATGGCCCGACGGAGAGAGCAGGTGCTGGCCGCTAACGTGGACCAGGTGGCCACCGTGCTCTCCGCCGCGCGCCCGGACCCTGACGTTCGCCTGCTCGACCGC
>NZ_JBZQEK010000012.1:0-30353 GCF_058719085.1 Candidatus Benthicola sp. | reverse complement strand
GGCCGACGGGGTTGCGGGTCCGGTCGCGTGTGCGTATTCCCGTGCCAACAGGACGCCCAACCGACACAAGAGGAGCCATGCAGCACGACGCCATCGCGGTCATCGATTTCGGCGGTCAGTACGCCCACCTCATCGCGACGAAGGTCCGGCGTCACGGCGTGCTCGCGGAGATCCGCCAGCCGGAGGACCCGATCGAGGCCTTCGCCCCCTACCGGGGGATCATCATTTCGGGCAGTCCCTCGCTCGCCTCGCACGGCGAGGACTCGGAGTACAACAAGGGCATCTACGATCTGGACGTTCCGATCATCGGTTTCTGTTTCGGCCACCAGGAGATCGCGCAGCACTACGGCGGCAAGGTGGTGCACGGCGGGCGGCAGTGGGGCCGCACCGAGCTGCATCTGACCGGAGAGCACGAGCTCTTCCGGGGGCTCGACCCGGTGCAGCCCGTGTGGATGAGCCACTACGACTCGGTGACGGAGGTGGGACCGCAGTTCGAGGAGCTCGGCTGGAGCGCCACCACGGCGGAGGGACCCGGTCACCGGTACGCGGCCATCGGATCGGATTCGCTCCGCCGTTACGGATTTCAGTTTCACCCGGAAGTCGACGACACGGTGCACGGCGACGACATGATCGCGAACTTCGTCCTGAACATCTGCGGCTGCGCGCCGTCCTGGACGATGGATGCCTTCATGGCCGAGGAGATGCAGAAGATCCGAAGTCAGGTCGGGGACCGGTCGGTGTTCCTCCTCGCCTCGGGGGGAGTGGACTCGACGGTGGCGGCCACCATGCTCACCGGAGCGCTCGGTCCCGACCGGGTGGACCTCCTGCACGTGGACAACGGGCTCATGCGGAAGGACGAGAGCCGGAGCGTGCTCGAGTTCTTCGCCGGTCTCGGGCTCGGGTCGCACGTCCACTTCGTGGATGCGAGCGACCGCTTCCTCCGGGCCCTCGATGGGCTGATCGATCCCGAGGAAAAACGAAGGGCGATCGGAGATGCGTTCATCGCGGTCTTCCGCGACGAGGCGAGCCGCCTGGGGATCGAGGAGCACCTGCTGGGCCAGGGCACGATCTATCCCGACACGATCGAAACGGGAGGAACGGCCCGGGCGGACACGATCAAGACCCACCACAACCGCGTGCCGATCGTGGAAGAGATGATCGAGCAGGGACGGGTGATCGAGCCGCTCAAGGAGCTCTACAAGGTCGAGGTCCGTGAGCTGGGCGAGAAGCTCGGGATTCCCCACGAGCTCGTATGGCGGCATCCGTTCCCGGGCCCGGGCCTCGGGGTGCGCTGCCTGTGTGGTGACGGTGAGGGCGATCGCGCGGGCTTCGAGGCGCTCGAGCCCGAGGTGAAGAGGGTGGCCCGGGAGTTCGGGCTGGAAGGGACCCCGCTTCCCATCCGCTCGGTCGGCGTCAAGGCGGACCTGAGGGCGTACGAGCACCCGGTCCTGGTGACCGGCTCCGCGGACTGGAACCGTCTCCTCGAGGCTGCGTCGGTCCTCACCGCCGACGTGCCCGGAGTCAACCGGTGCATCTGGAATCTCGAGACCGAGGTTCCTGGAACGGCGGCGCCCCTGCGGGCTACGATGACACGGGAGCGGCTCGACCGGCTCCGTGAGGCGGATCATATCGTGATGGAGGGGCTTCGATCCCACGGACTGTACGACGAGATCTGGCAGTGCCCGACGGTGCTCATTCCGCTCGACCTCAAGGGCGACGGAGGAGAGCTGGTCGTGGTGCGCCCGGTGTACTCGAAGCGGGCTATGACCGCGGCCCCCGTCGAGCTTCCCGCGGCCCTGCTCGACGAGCTGCGAGCGGACATTCTCGCCCTCGACGGAGTTTCCGGGCTCGCGCTCGACATCACGTCAAAGCCGCCGGGCACGATCGAGTGGGAGTAGGGCCGGGGCCGGGCTCACAACGCCGATGAACCGGAAGACCCTGCCGCACCGCATAGCAACGTGGATTCTCGTGGCCCTGATCGCCGCCACGCTCCTCCGCACGTGGGACCGACTTCGATCTCCACCTCCGCCCGCGCAGCCCCGCTCGATCGAGCGGCCCGACCTCGTGAAGTGGGAGATGCCGGGCTGCTACGCGCTCCGCGTCCACGAGTGGGAATGGACGTCACGACCGTCCGACACCCTCGACGTGCCTTCCTTTCTGGAACTTCCGACGCGCGTGAGGCTGCTGCCGGACTCGACGGACCGGTGGATGCGGGGCCGGGTCACGTACCGGGCGGTCCCGATGACCGGAGATCACGATCGCCGCCTGCGGGATTACCTGAGGTGGGTGGTGCGGGCGGATACCCTGTGGATCATCTGGTCCGATCGGCAGGCCGGAGGAGGCGTGGCCCTCCGCTCGGTGGGCGACAGCCTGCTGGGCCGCGCCCGGGTGTTCGACCGGCGGCTACGGATGGACGGAAGCGCCGGCGCCGCCGCGTGGAGACTCGACTGTCGCACCCTCGAGCGTTACCGGGAGCGCAGCACCCCGCGTCGCTGATTCGATCCGACCGTACGGGCCGGTCTACGGAAGCTCGATCTCGGGGTCGTCCGGGTCGGGGCGGAACAGGACGACCGTGCGCCCGATCACCTGCACCAGGTGCGCGTCCCCCAGGCCGATCACGAGGGCCTCGGCCGTCTCGCGTGCCCCGGCCGGCGCCGAGTCCTGTACCTTGACCTTGAGCAACTCCCGGGTGTTGAACGCTTCGCGCAGGGCATCCAGGGTCCGGTCGGTGACGCCATCCTTCCCGATGTGGTGGATCGGCTTCAGGGAGTGCGCGAGCGACTTCAAATGCGCCCGCTGCCGCGTCGTGAGCGTTTCGATGGTTCCTCCTCCGTTCGGTGACCGCCGGCGCGCCGGCCGGCGCCGGTACGCAAGATAGAATACCGACGGGCGGCGCCAAGGGCCTCCCGGCGACGCGGTTCCCGTCGCTGACACCCGGGCCTCCGACCCTGCGTACGGACAGGGAACGGGACGCGAACCCATTCCCGGAGGCTCCATGAAGAACGGCGAACCCGTCTCAGGCGTGATCGATCGCCGCGAAAGCCTGGCCGCGATCCTCTACTTCCTGGCGTACATGGCCTTCAGCTTCGTGAGCCCCGGTTCCGAGGCCCGCCACTACCTGATGCTGGTCGCGCTTCCGCTGGTCATCGTCACGCTGTTGAGGGGACCGGGATCCGCGGGTCGGAGCGTCTCCGCGATCCTGGCGTCGTTTGGCCTCCAGCGCGGAAACCTGCGCACCGGCCTGCTGTGGGCGGTGGTCGTCGGTCTCGCCCTCGGTGTCTTCCAGCTGACGCAGCGTCGGGCCGGGCCGGAGCTCTGGGAGCTGATCCGTTCGGGAAAGGTTCTCTATCTTCTTCCCCTCGCGGCGCTGTTCGGATTCCTCACGGCCGGCTTCACGGAGGAGTTCTTCTTCCGCGGCTTCCTCCAGACGCGCATCGAGAGGCTGTCCGGCCGACCGTGGCTGGCCGTGCTCCTCGCGGCACTCTGCTTCGGGCTGTACCACGTCCCTTACGCGTACCTGAATCCGAACTGGCCGACTGCTGGAGACCTGAGCGCCGCTTTCGGTGTCGGCATGATGGAAGGGTCGATGGGTGGCTTGATACTCGGTGCCGGCTACGTGTTATGGAAGAGGAACCTCCTCGCGTGCATCGTGCTGCACGCCATGATCGACGCGGTTCCGATCATGACGATGATCAAGTTCGGTGGAGGGAGCGGCAGCTGAGGGAGGGTGAGATGACCCGGTTGGCGACACCAAGTCTCCTGGTATGGCTTCTCCTGGCGATCTTCGCCGCACACCCCGCCGCGGGCCAGGAGGGCAGAGGCGATGCCGAGTTTCCGGTTCAGCCGAGGATCCTCGTGGACGGGGCCTTCCAGCGATGCGAGGGCATCGCTTTCAACGGTGGCGGAGAGTTGTACGTGTCGGGGAACGCGGCGCTGTGGCGCGTCGGAACGGACGGCGGACTGACACGGATCGGCCGGATGTACTCCAACCTGGGTCTCGCACCGATCGGGGAGAGGGACATCCTGATGGCCGACTTCGGTCCGACAAACCGGTTCGATGCCGGACCCAACGCAGATGGGATCGTGTGGCGCGTGACCCCGGAGGGAGACACGACACGCGTCGTGGATGGCGGAATCGGCGACCCGAACTTCCTGCTCGTGCTCGCCGACGGCTCATTCCTGGTGACGGACGATGCCACCGATGAGATCCTGCGGGTCGGTCCCGGCGACCGACCGCGCCTGTTCACGGATGCGGTGGGCCATCCGAACGGACTCGCGCTTTCGGAGGACGGTCGGTCGCTCTACGTGGCCCAGATATTCGAGAGTCTGCGTCCGCTCGTGACGAGCGGAAAGCTGTGGAGGATTCCGCTCGAGGACGGAGAGATAGCCGGGTCTCCCGAGCTGCTCGCGGATCTCGGCGACCGTGCGGCCAACGACGGGCTCGCGCTGGACGAGTCGGGTCGGGTCTACGTGGCTGCGAACGGGCTCGGACAGATATGGCGCGTCGATCCGGACAGCGGCGAAACCGTGCTGATCGCAGAGAGCATGCCCGGTGCCGCGAGCATCGCGTTCGGACGAGGAGCGTTCGATCCAGAGTCGATCTACGTCACGTCTACGCGAACAGGCCGCGTCTGGGAGGTCCCGGTCGGTGCGCGAGGAGCGAGTCTGTACCGCTGAGCGTGAACGCGACCCGCAGGGTCCCGGCGACTCAGCTACCCGCCCTCGCCGACCATGCGTCGGCCACCCAGTCCGAGATCCCCTGGATGCCGAGGATCAGCCGGTCGCCGATCCATCCGAAGGCGTTGCCCACGACGGTCTCGTCGAGCAGCCCCGCCCACACGGCGAGAAGCGCCAGGGCCGTGATCACGAGGGCCGGCTTCAGGATGACCTTCACCGTCTCCCGGATCACCACCAGGGCCACGAGGCCGAGGAGCAGGAAGAAGGTGACCGCACCGACGAGAGAAGGAGAGATCGCTGGTTCCTGCACGGTTCGGCCTCCCGTGGGAGGAATACGGTTTCAGAGGTTCCTACGCCTCCGGCCGCGCTCTAGATTCAACCTGTCCACCGCCAGCCGATTCCGCACCCTTCGACAGGAAGCCCACGATGAGGTCCTTTCGCCTGCCGTCGCTCACGGTCGCCCTGATGGCCGGATTCGTCGCCGCCATTGCGGTCTCTCCTTCCCCGGCTCGCTCACAGGAGCCGGCCCTCGCCGAGCCGGCTTCCCCCACGGGAGTTCCCGGTCTCGATGCCTGGGTGGAACGGGCGCTCGAGACCTTCGACGTGCCCGGCGCGGCGGTCACCATCGTCAAGGACGGAGAGGTCGTGCAGGCACGCGGGTACGGTACGCGCCGGATCCACGTGGGCCCGCCCGTCGACGAGCACACCCGTTTCGGAATCGCCTCGAACACCAAGGCCTTCACCGCGACGGCGCTCGGCCTGCTCGTGGAGCAGGGAGACCTGGACTGGGATGGCCGGGTGATCGACTACCTGCCCTGGTTCCAGATGTGGGACCCGTGGGTGACGCGCGAGATGACGATCCGCGATCTGCTGGTGCACCGCAGCGGGCTCGGCCTCGGACAGGGGGACCTCCTCTACTGGCCCGAATCGAACGTGACGCGGAGGGAGATCGTCGAGGCGATCCGCTACCTGGAGCCGGCGACGAGCTTCCGGAGCGCGTACGCCTACGACAACATCCTGTATCACGTCGCCGCGCTGGTCATCGAGGCGGCGAGCGGGCTCACCTGGGAAGACTTCGTCCAGACCCGGATTCTCGATCCGCTCGCCATGGCGGACACGCGCGTGTCCCGGGCATCCACCCTGGAGGAGGGCAACGTGGCGACACCCCACGCCCGGGTGGAGGGGGAAGTGCGACCGGTGAAGCCTCTCGCCGCCACGGCCACGAATGCCGCCGGAGGGATCAACTCCACGGCCGCGGACATGGCGAAATGGCTCATCGTCCAGCTGGATTCGGGCCGCGTGGCCGGGTCGGAGCGTCTCTTCGAGCCCGCGACGACCCGCCAGCTCTGGGGACCCGTGACGCCGATGCCGACCGGCCGGTGGCCCGAGGTCCTGGGGCCGGCACAACCCCAGTTTCAGTCGTACGCGCTCGGATTCGTGGTGCGTGACTACCGCGGCCACAAGCTGATCACGCACACGGGAGGCCTTCCGGGATACGTGTCCCGCGTCGCCATGGTCCCGGACCTGAAGCTCGGGGTGGCCGTGCTCACCAACCAGGAAGCCGGCGCGGCCTTCGAGGCGATTACCTATCACATTCTGGACCACTACCTCGAGGCCGAGCCACGCGACTGGATCTCGGCGTACGCGGGCCTCATGGCGCTCCGCGATTCCGCTACGGCGGCGCGGGATCGTTCCGAGGCCGCCGCCCGGGACACCTCCGCCCATCCGTCCCTGCCGCTCCCGGCGTACGCGGGCACGTACCGGGACGCGTGGTACGGCGACGTGTACGTGCAGGAGGGAGAGGACGGCCTGGTCATCCAGTTCGGGCGAACCCCATCGCTGCTCGGCGACCTGGAGCCGTGGCAGTTCGACACGTTCTACGTCCGCTGGCGGGACCGGGAGCTCCGGGCGGATGCGCTCATCACGTTCGAGCTGGATGTGGATGGCGAGGTGCAGCGGGCCCGAATGAAGGCGGCTTCACCGTCGGTGGACTTCAGCTACGATTTCCACGACCTGGATCTGGTGCGGCAGCCCTGACCCGGGACCGGTCAGGCCCCTTCGCACCACTGACGGGCGTTCTGGAACATCCGGAGCCACGGCGAGGGGAAGGGTTCTCCGCGGGTCGCGGCCTCCCGGATGGCGGTCTGCCATTCGGGAGGGTTCCAGCCGCACTGCCAGCTGAGGAAGCCGCGCTCGGGGTGCGGCATGATCGCCAGGTGGCGGCCGTCGGGTGAGCAGAGGGCGGCGATCCCGGCTGCCGATCCGTTCGGGTTGAAGGGATACCGCTCGGTCGTCTCACCCGAGTCATCCACGAAGCGCACGGGCGCGAGCCCCTCTGTCTCCACCCTGTCCAGAATCTCGTCGTCCGGGAAGAACGCCCGGCCTTCCCCGTGCGCGAGCCACACGCCCAGGGTGGCGCCGGCCATCCCGCGTAGCAGCACGGACGGACTCTCGAGGATTCGAACGGTCGCGTACCGGCACTCGAACCGGTCCGATGCGTTGCGGATGAACCGCGGCTGCAGCTCGTCGGCGATGCCCCGCCACGGGACCCATCCGAGCAGGGCTTCGAGCTGGCAGCCGTTGCACACGCCGAGCGTGAAGGTGTCCGGACGCGAGGCGAACACGTCGAACTGCTCCGCGAGCTCCGGGTGGAAGCGGATCACGCCGGCCCAGCCCTTGGCCGAGTCGAGGACGTCCGCGTAGCTGAAGCCCCCGACGAAGGCGGCGCCGTTGAATCCCTCCATGCGCACGTCGCCGGCCAGCAGGTCGGCCATGGCCACGTCCCACGGCTCGAAGCCCGCCATGAAGAAGGCCGAGGTCATCTCCCGGTCGGAGTTGGAGCCTTCCTCCCGGACGATGGCGACCTTGGGTCTGGCCGCCCGGACGAGGATCTCCGGGGCCGTGGGCTCCATCTCCCAGGGCACGTGGAAGGTCGGTGCGACCCGGTCGCGGAGCCCGTCCCGCTCCTGTTCGACGCAATCCGGGTTGGCCTGCAGGAGGTCGAGCTGGAAGCTGGTGGCCTCCCACACATCGCGGAGGTCGCGCATGTCTGCCTCGAGCACGGACCGTCCGCCGACGGAGATCCGGATGTCCGGCGTCTGCGTGGCGTGTCCGATGTCGTAGCACGGTACGTTCGAGGCCTCGAACAGCGCCACGACCCTGTCGGCTCGCTCGACGGCGACTTCCATCACCAGCCCGAGCTCCTCGTTGAACAGCACGTCGAGCGCGCGCTCCGGGTCGCCCGGGACATCCACACGGAGTCCGCAGTTTCCGGCGAAGGCCATCTCGAGGAGCGTGGTGATCAGCCCCCCGTCGCTGCGGTCGTGCCCGGCCGTCAGGTGTCCTTCTCGAATCAGGCGCTGCGTGACCTCCAGCGCCCGCTTGAACTGCGGAGGGTCTCCCATGTCGGGCGGGTCCTCGCCCAACTGTCCGAACACGTGCGCGAGGGACGAGGCGCCGAGGCGGGTGAGGCCGTGGGCGAGGTCCACGTACAGGAGGCGCCCCGACTCCCCGAGCTCCAGGTCCGGAGTCACCACGCCGGTGATGTCCGGGCAGGTCACGTAGGCGGACACGACCAGCGCGCCCGGCGCCTTCACCGTCTCGTCCTCTCCCTCTGGCCCGGGAGCGAGGGCCGCCATCGAGAGGCTGTCCTTGCCACCGTCGATCGCGATGCCGAGCTGGGTGAGGCAGGCGCTGAGCGAAGCCGCGGCCATGGCCAGCGCCGCGCCCTCTCCCGGCAGCTTGGCGGCCCACATCCAGTTTCCCGAGCACTTGACGTCCTCCAGCGCGCTGACCGGCGCCCACACCAGGTTCGTGAGCGCCTCGCCCACGCACATGCGTGCCATCGACACGGGGTCCAGCAGAGTGTGCACCGGACGTTCCCCGATCGCCGTGGCACCGCCGGTGACGCCGAAGTGGCTCTGCCCGATCACCGCCACGTCCGCCACCGTGAGCTGAAGGGGCCCGGCCGTGGGCTGCCGGGCCACGAGCCCGGTGACGCACCGGTCGACCTTGGTGGTCAGGAACCGCTTCGAGCCCACCGAGAGAAGCCGGAGCACCCGGTCCAGGGCGTCGCGCACCGACAGGTCGTCCGGCAGGCGTAGCGGCTCGGTGACCGGCTGGACGCGCTGGAGCTCGAAGGTCTTGCGGGGCATGTCTCCGAGAACGTCGTCCAGATCGAGGTGGACCGGGGTCGTGTCGTCGACCGCATCGTGCAGGACGATCTTCCCGTCCCCGGTGACGCGCCCGACGAATGCGACCGGGACCTTCTCCCGCTCGGCGAGGGCGCGGAAGAGCTCCGCGTGCTCCGGTCTCAGGAGGAGGGCGTCGTTCTCCTGGTACTCGGCGCCCCAGATCTCGAGCACCGAGAGCGAGTCATCCCCCACCGGGATGTCCCGGACCTCGATCACGGCCCCGGCGGGCTCCACGATCTCTTTTAATACGTTGCAGTTGCCTCCCGCACCCTGGTCGTGGATGCTGACGATCGGATTGTCGTCGCCCATCTCGACGCAGGCCCGGAGGACGCGATTCACCTTCTGCTCCATCTCGGCGTCGCCCCGCTGCACCGCATTGAAGTCGAGCTCGGCCACGTTCTCGCCCTGCACCATGCTGGAGGCGGCGCCGCCTCCCATCCCGATCCGGTACGCGGGCCCGCCGATCTTCACCACCCACATTCCCGGCTCGGGAGGGTCCTTCTCCGTGTGACGCGCGTCGATCTGGCCGATTCCGCCGCTGAACATGATCGGCTTGATCCACTCCCGCCGCTCGCCGTCCGGGCCGCGGAAGCCGAACGACCGGGTGTACCCCTGGATCAGGGGCTCACCGAACTTGTTTCCGTAGTCGGAGGCGCCGTCCGACGCCTCGATCTCGATCTCGAGCGGCGAGGCCAGGTTGTTCGGGTAGGCGAAGTCGGGGTCCTCCCAGGGAAGGTCGTATCCCGGGATGTACAGGTTGCCCACGCAGTAGGCGGCCGTGCCGGCGACCACCAGCGAGCCCCTTCCTGCCGCGTGCACGTCGCGGATACGGCCTCCCGCCCCGGTTTCCGCGCCGGGGAAGGGCGCCACGCCGGAAGGGAAGTTGTGTGTCTCGGCCGTAAATATGACGTGGTACTCGGCCTCGGCCGGAACCATGCGCCCGGGCCGGCCCGGCTGCTCCGGCATCAGCGTGCGAACCGCGTATCCGCGGATGGCGCTCGAGTTGTCCTTGAACGCGATGACGCTGTTCCCCGGATTCGCATCCAGCGGCGCCCGGAGCAGCTGCATGAGACTGCGAGGCGCCTCGTGACCGTCGATGACCAGCCGACCCTTGAAGAACCAGTGCCTCGAATGCTCACTGTTCGATTGCGCGATGTCGAACAGCTCCACGTCCGTGGGGTCGCGCTTCACCTTCTCGCGAAACAGGCGGGTGTAGTAGTCGAGGTCCCAGTCATCGAAGGCGAGACCCATCGATCGATTGACCGCCTCGAGCGCCGCTCGCCCTCGCTCGACCACCGGCACCCTCCGCACCGGCTCCGGCCGGAGTCCGTGCTCGAAGGTGCCCAGCGGAGCGGGATACGGGCACTCCGTCATCCGGTCGTGCACCAGCTCCAGGAAAGCGGCGACCTGTCGATCGTCGAGCGGCGCATCGGCCTCGATCCGGTAGCGGCGCGATCTCTCGATCCGGCGTACGTCGTTCAGCCCGCAGGCCCGGCACACGGAGACCGCGTTGGTGGACCACGCGGTCGTGAAGCTCATCCGGGGGCCGACCTCCACCAGCCGAGCACCGCCGCCGCCGCGGCGCAGGCCGGCTTCGTCCACGCCATCGAGCAGAAAGCTCCTCGGCCCGAAGCGGTCCGGCTCGAACGTCTCTCGGAGGAGCCAGGTGAGGACGTGCTCATCGGCGTCGACCAGGGGGGCGGTCGTCTCGATGTTGAAGCAGGTCTCCGCACGGACGTCCCGGATGCGTCCGGACACGCGGGTTCGGGCTCGCTCGATGAGCGCCCGGCGGGCGGATTCGGAAATTCCGGGTTCGCGGTACCGATGAAGCAGGGTCATGAGGGGTGATAGGCCGGGGGCCGGGGCGCGTCAAGGCACCGCCCTCTTTGTCGCGGTTCGCGCCCCCGACGGGTATCTTGGACGCGAACCCGCAGACGATCCACGGAGGCCTCGATGGATGGCTGGAAGAAGCGACTGATCGTGGTCGGCGACCGCGTGCTGGTCTCTCCCGAGGAAGGGGAAGAGCGCACGCGCGTCGGTCTGTACCTGCCCTCCACCGCCGTGGACAAGAAGGAGGTCAAGGGCGGCACCGTCGTAGCCACGGGTCCCGGGACCCCCGTCTCCGCTCCCACGGAGCTGGATGAAGAGCCGTGGAAGATCCGCCAGGGGGAGGCCCGCTACATGCCCGTCCAGGCACAACCCGGCGACTACGCCCTCTTCTTCCGGCGCGCCGCGGTGGAGATCGAGTTCGAGGGCAAGACCTACCTCGTGGTTCCGCAGGCCGCGATCCTCACCCTCGTCCGGGAGGAGCTTCCCTGACCCCGACCCGCCTCCGAATCCGGCTGCCCGGTCGCCGGGACGGCGTGGCGCTGCCGCTCGTAGCCCTTCCTCTCCTGACGGTCGCCTGCACTCCCGCGGACGGACCGGACCCATCCACCGAGCGCACCAGCGAGGACGGGATCGAGCGCGTCGTCAACCGGGGCCCGGACGTTCCGCTTCCGTGGTCGCTTCACGACGCCCTCATCATCTCCCCGGACCTGGATGGTGAGGTACGATTCACGGAGGTCGCGCCCCCGGACGTCGGCGCCGACGGAGAGGGGCGGGTCTACGTGCTGGATGAATCCGGCGGACGCGTGATGGTCTTCGGCGCCACCGGCCGTCAGGTCGGAGTGGTGGGTCGGCCCGGTCGGGGCCCGGGCGAGCTGGCCGAGCCGGTCGCGCTGGGGGTGTCGGCGGCCGGCGACGTTGCCGTCTACGACTACGGGGCCGGCGGCGTCCGGCGGTGGAGCGTCGCCGGAGAGCGCTCCCTGGAACGGCTCGACGCCCCGTTCTGGGGGCCCGGACTCGGGGTGGCGCCCTGGGGCCTCGTGTATCCTTCTCTCGGGCCAGCCGAGTCGGGCCGGCGGGTGGTCCGTCTGGCGGTGCAAGGTGAGACGCGCGCCGGCTTTCTGACCGACCAGACTCAGCCGCTCGTCCCGGCGTCGTTTCCGTCCTGTGGCCTGGCGGCATCGCCCATGACGCCGATCTTCACGCCCGAGCTGATCTGGTCCTCGGCCGGCGACGTGGTGGTGGCGGCCACCGGCTCCGACTACGTGATTCAGCAGTTCGCGGGCGGAGCGCGTGCCCGGACGGTCGTGCGCGAGGTGCCGTCGCTCCCGACGAGCCGGGACATGACGTTGCAGGCGGCGGGCGATGGCATCGAGATCACCGTTCCGGTGCGCTGTCGCGTGCCGCCCGAGGAGGTCGTGGCGGCGCGGGGCTTCGCCTCCGTGGTCCCGGCGATCTCCGGGCTCGCCATCGCTCCGGACGGGTGGATCTGGGTGCGTCGCGCCGATCCGGGCGGCGGCGCCGCCGTCGCGGTCGACATTCTTCGTCCCGATGGCGCCTACGTCGGGACGCTGCCACCGGGGGTCCCCTTTCCGATCGCCTTCGCCGGCAGCGGCAGGGACTACCGTGCCGTTTCGATCCGCACGTCCGATCTCGGGGTGACCGAGATCGTGGTTCACCGAATCGACCGGGAGTCACGGGGCGAAGGGGAGGACCCGGCTCCGGGAACCTGACGGCGCCGGCCCAGGCCGTTCCGTCCCGCCCTCCTTCGTGATAACCTCCCTTGACCCGTTTCCCGGATGCGGAGTACGGACATGCTGCGAGCAGTGAAGGGCAGGGCCGCTCTGGCCCTCGTTCTGGCCACCGGTCTGCCGGGGATCGCGTCTGCCCAGGACGCGACCCGCTTCGCCGCGGGCCACCCCGATCTCGAGAACCCGGCCGTCTTCGAGCGCAACAAGGAGCCGGCCCGGGCCACCTTCACTCCGTTCCCCGACCGGGAGAGCGCCCTCGCCGGGGACCCGTCGGCATCTCCGTACGTGAGGTCGCTGGACGGCACGTGGAGATTCCACTGGGTCCGTGACCCCGCGGACCGGCCGGTCGATTTCGTCCGGCCGGACTTCGACGATGGGGCGTGGGACGAAATCCCGGTGCCGTCGAACTGGGAGCTCCTCGGCTACGGCGTTCCGATCTACACGAACATCCCGTATCCCTTTCCGCCCGATCCTCCGTTCGTACCGGAGGACTGGAACCCGGTGGGCTCGTATCGACGGACGTTCGAGGTCCCGGAGGCATGGGCCGGCATGCAGGTGTTCCTGCACTTCGGAAGCGTGAAGTCGGCGATGTACGTGTGGGTGAACGGACGGGCCGTCGGCTACAGCCAGGGGAGCAAGACGCCGGCGGAGTTCAACATCACTCCGTTTCTCGAGCCGGGCGCCAACACGCTCGCGGTACAGGTCTACCGCTTCTCCGACGGCGCCTATCTGGAGGGGCAGGACTACTGGAAGATCAGCGGGATCGAGCGGAGCGTGTACCTGGTGGCCATGCCGGGGGTGCACCTTCGCGACGTGTGGGCCCGTCCGGCACTCGACGCCGCCTACGTGGATGGGACGCTGACCATCGAAGCGGAGCTGAGAAGCGTCCTGGCCCGACCGATCAAGGCCTACCGCCTGGAAGCCGATCTTCTCGATCCCGAGGGGAACCCGGTGTTCGACGAACCGCTCACCACGACCTTCGGTCTGGAGGCCGACGGCACGGACGTCATCCTCCTGAGCCGGGCCGTGCCCGCACCCCTCCAGTGGACGGCCGAGACGCCGAACCTCTACTCGGTGGTCCTCACGCTGTCGGACGATGCGGGATCGATCCTCGAGGTCGTGCCGCTCAGGGTGGGATTCCGCACCGTGGAGATCCGGGACGGCATGCTCCAGGTGAACGGGGTGCCGGTGACGCTCCGGGGGGTGAACCGACATGAGCACGATCCCCACACGGGGCGGGTGATGTCCGAGGAGCTCATGCTGCGCGACCTCGAGATCCTGAAGCAGCACAACGTCAACGCCGTGCGGACCTCGCACTACCCGAGCGACCCCCGCTGGTACGATCTCGCCGACGAGTACGGGCTGTACATCGTGGACGAGGCCAACATCGAATCGCACGGCATGGGGTACGACCCGGAGGTCACCCTGGGCAACGACCCGGCGTGGCGTGCGGCGCACCTCGACCGGACGATCCGCATGGTGGTGCGGGACCGGAACCACCCGTCCGTGATCATCTGGTCCCTCGGCAACGAGGCCGGGGACGGGGTGAACTTCGAGGCCACCTCGGCCTGGGTCCACCAGGCGGACCCGAGCCGGCCCGTGCAGTACGAGCGGGCGGAGCTGCGCCCCCACGTGGACATCTACGCCCCGATGTACGCACGTATTCCGCACCTCCTCCAGTACGCTTCGGAGCCTCGCGACCGGCCGCTCATCCTGTGCGAGTACGCCCACGCCATGGGGAACAGCGTCGGCAACCTGCAGGACTACTGGGACGTGATCGAAGCGCACGAGCAGCTTCAGGGCGGGTTCATCTGGGACTACGCCGACCAGGGCCTGTACGCCGAGACGTGGCAGGGTGAGCCCTACTGGGCGTACGGAGGCGATTACGGGCCTCCGGGGGTGCCGAGCGACGGGAACTTCCTGATCAACGGGCTCGTGGCGCCGGACCGGACCTCGAACCCTCACTTCGAGGAAGTGCGAAAGGTCTACCAGAACATCCGCATCCGGGCGATCGATCCGGGGCGGGGGAGGATCCGGCTCGTAAACCGATTCGATTTCACGGACCTGGCGGCCTTCGCCGGCTCCTGGCAGCTGATGGGCGATGGGCGAGGGGTCATGGCCCGGGGCGACCTGGGGTGGCTCGAGCTGGCGCCGCACGACTCGATCGAGATCGACCTTCCGCTCCCGCCCATCGATCCGGCTCCCGGGGTGGAGTACTTCCTCACGGTCGAGTTCCGTGCCCGGGAGGATCGGCCGTTCCTGCCGGCCGGCTGGCTGGTGGCCTGGGAGCAGTTCCGGCTTCCCACGTACCGGCCGCCGCAGCCGGAATCCGCGGATGAGTTCCCCGAGCTCCGCGTGGTCGAGACCGGAGGCAGGATCACCGCGTCCGGTCCAGGTTTCACGGTCGGCGTCGATCGGCAGACGGGTCTCCTGGCCTCGTACGAAGTCGATGGCCGGCCGCTGCTCACCGGTCCCCTCGAGCCCGATTTCTGGCGGGCGCCCACCGACAACGACTATGGCAACGGGATGCCGCGCCGGCAGGGCGTGTGGAAGGACGCGGGCCGCATCCGGACGCTCGAGGAGCTGACATCCGTGGTATTGGGCCCCGGCCACCTGCGCGTCTCGGCGGTGCTGGGGCTGCCGGCGGTGCGGGGCACGCAGCACCTGATCTATGACGTGTTCGGGAACGGTGAGACGGTCGTGACGAGTCGTTTCGTTCCTCCGACCGCGAGACTCGGGGAGGAAGAGCTTCCCGACATCCCGCGGGTCGGGCTTCGGGTGGAGCTGGCCGGCGCGCTGGACGACGTGGAGTGGTACGGGCGCGGGCCGCACGAGAACTACTCGGACCGGAAGACGAGCGCTCCGGTGGGGGTCTACTCGGAGTCGGTCGACGACCTGTACTACCCGTACATTCGCCCGCAGGAGACCGGAAACCGGACGAAGGCCCGCTGGATCGCCTTCCGCGACGCGGAGGGGGTCGGGCTCGTCGTGCTGGGCCAGCCCACTCTGGACTGGAGCGCCCTTCGCTACCGCCAGGAGGACCTGGACGAGGGTTCCGCCAAGCGGGGGCGGCATACGTTCGACCTCGCCCGCAGGGAAGAGATCACCGTGCACCTCGATCATGCCCAGATGGGGGTCGGGGGAGACAACAGCTGGGGAGCCCAGCCACTGGACGAGTACCGACTGCCCGCGGGGGAATACGAGTGGACGTTCCGAATCGCTCCGCTCGGGCCCGGCCGGGCGGACCCCATGGGATGGCGCCACCGCAGCCCGCCCGCGGCAGAGAACCTCGAAACGGAGAGCCATCGATGACGCCGATCGGTCGACGTGACCTCGTGAAGGCCGGAGCGGGGACGGCGCTGGGCGTGTCCCTCGCCCCCGGGGTGCTGCTCGGACGCGGGTCGGGACGACGGGCCGACCGGCTGCGACTCGGGGTCATCGGGGTCGGCGGTCGAGGATCCTGGCTTCTCGGCCTGGCCGTTCGACGGGACGACGTCGAGGTGATGGCCGTCTGCGACATCGTGCCGGAGAAGGCCCGTCAGGCGGCGGACGCCGTGCGGGAGGCCGGGGGACGGGAGCCGCGCCAGTTCACGGCCGGCGACGAGGACTACCTGAACCTCCTCGACATGGACGACGTGGACGCGGTGATCATCGCGACGCCGTGGCTGTGGCACACGCCGATGGCGCTGGCGGCCATGGAACGGGGCAAGGCCGTCGGAGTGGAGGTGCCCGCGGCGACGACCTTGCAGGAGTGCTGGGACCTGGTCGACACCCAGGAGCGGACCGGAGTCCCGTTCATGATGCTCGAGAACGTGTGCTACCGCAGGGACGTGATGGCCGTGCTGCAGATCGTGCGTGAGGGGATGTTCGGGGAAATGATGAACCTGCACTGCGGGTACCAGCACGACCTCCGCGCCGTGAAGTTCAACCCCGGAGCCGAATTCGGGCCCGGGTCGAACGGAGAGGCCGTGTGGCGCACGGATCACTCGATCCACCGCAATGGCGACCTCTACCCCACGCACGGAATCGGACCGGTCGCTCAATGGCTGGACATCAACCGCGGCAACCGCTTCGCCTACCTGACGTCGCACGCCACCAAGACCCGGGGCCTGCACGAGTACGTGGTGGCGCAGGGAGGCGAGGATCATCCGAACGCGGACGTCCGGTTCAAGCTCGGCGACATCGTGACGACGATCATCCAGACCCGGAACGGCGAGACCGTCATGGTGTGCCACGACACCAACCTCCCGCGTCCCTACTCGCTCGCCTTTCGGGTACAGGGCACCCGGGGCCTGTGGATGAACGACAATCGGTCGATCTACATCGAGGGCGTGAGCCCCGAGGCGCACCGCTGGGAGCCCTTCGGGCCCTATCAGGAGAGGTTCGACCACCCCCTGTGGCGCCGCCATGCGGACGAGGCGGAGGGCGCCGGACACGGAGGCATGGACTTCTTCGTCCTCAACGCCTTCGTGGAGTCGGTGAAGCGAGGGGAGCCCACCCCTCTGGATGTGTACGACGCGGCCGCCTGGAGCGTGATCGGTCCTCTTTCCGAGCAGTCGATCGCCCTCGGCAGCCATCCGGTGACCTTCCCCGACTTCACCCGCGGGCAATGGGCGAAGCGCACCCCGATCTTCGCCTTCGACGATCGTTACTGACTCGGGCCGCCGGGTTTGCGCGTCGAAGGCGCAGCGACGAGATTGCCGCCGCTCGAAGCGGGCGACCGGCTTCTCTCCGTTCGCCCCGAATCCGGAACCACACTCAGGCAGGATCCATGACACGGATGAATCGTTGGAGTCGGAGCGCCCTGGGCGCGGCCGCCCTCACGCTCCTGCTCGCCGCGCCGGCCCTGGCGCAGGACGACGAAAAGGAGCTCGGCTGGGCCTTCCAGGCCGACCTCGGGATGCTGTGGACGGGCGGTAACCAGGAGACCTTCACGCTGGCCCTCGATGCCACGGTCGACTACGTGTGGCCGAGGAGTAGCTTCAAGTTCAAGGCCGGCGGGTTCTCGACCGAGTCCTCGCTCACGACCACGACGGCGATCGGCACGAGCCCGACCGACTTCGAGGTCTTCGAGGAGACGGTGACGGAAAAGACGGCCGAGACGTACTACGCAGGCGGACGGTACGACTACGACCTGACGGAGAAGTTCTACCTGTTCGGCGGGGCGGAGTGGTTGCGCAACACCTTCTCCGGGATCGAGAGCCAGTTCCGATTCGCGGCCGGCGCCGGAAACCAGTGGGCCGACAACGACAAGGTCAGCTTCTCGACGGACTACGCCCTCACGTACACCCTCGAGGACAACGTCGTCGAGAACCCGACCCAGAAGTCCGATTTTCCGGGCCTCCGGTTCGGGTACAACCTGAACTGGTATCTGACCTCGTCCACCACCTTCGAGAGCACCCTGGCCGCCAACTGGAACCTGGACAACACGGATGACATCCGGGTCGACTGGTACAACGGGCTTCCGGTCGACATCAGCTCGGTTCTGGCCCTGAAGCCGAGCCTCCGCCTCATGTGGCGCAACGAACCGGCCCTCGAGACCGTTCCGCTGTTCGATGCCCCGGGAGGGACCCAGTCGGGGACGGTCCTGGTGCCGCTGAAGGAGCTCGACACCTACTTCAACATCGCGCTGGTGTTCAAGTTTTGAGCGCGAGCCGGCGGAGGCCGCAGTCCGAGGCTTCCGCCGGCGCCTCCCACCCGCGAGCGTCCATCGCGTAGGGCTCGAGCGACCTCGCCACCCGGCCACGGCCGCCGCAGGGGGTCGCCGCATTTCCGGAGTGCCGACTATGTTCGACGTGGCGCTTCCCACGGTCGATCAGCGGAGACCCTGACATGACGACCCATCTGACGAACCGCTTCACCGAGAGGTACGGCACGGAGCCGACGCTCCTCGCTCGTGCACCGGGTCGGGTGAACCTGATCGGGGAGCACATCGACTACGCCGGGCTCCCGGTCTTTCCGATGGCGCTGCAGCGGGAGGTGCGGATCGCGCTCCGGCCACGCGAGGACGGTCTGGTCGTCGCCGCCACCACGGACGAAGGTTACCTGCCGTGCCAGTTCGAGGTCGGTCAGGACATCGAGCCGTTTCCGGCCGGCGACTGGGGCAACTACCTCAAGGCGGCCGTCCGGGGAATGGCCCTCGGGTTCGAGATCGATCGCGGCTTCGACGCGCTCGTCCACTCCTCCGTCCCCGTCGCCGCGGGGCTGAGCTCATCCGCCGCTCTCGTGATCGCCACCGCACTGGCCGTGGCGGCCTCCAACGACCTCGAGCCGGACCCGATCGACCTCGCGGAGCGGATGGCCGAGGCCGAGCAGTACGTGGGCACGCGGGGCGGGGGCATGGACCAGGCCATCAGCCTCGGGGGGCGCGCGGGCTGCGCCGCACGGGTGGATTTCTCGCCGTTGCGGCTGACGCCGGTCCCCGTACCGCCAGGCTGGAGCTTCGTGGTCGCGCACAGCCTCGTGCAGGCACACAAGTCGGGCGGCGCCCGCGAGGGATACAACCGGCGCCGTGCGGAGACGGAGGAGGCGCTGGAGCGGGTGACCGCCGCACTCGAGCTGCCGGACGGGGAGGTGCGCTCCTATCGCGACCTGCTCGACCGGGTGAGCGGGCCCGAGGCGCTGGCCGCGGCCCGCGAGCGTCTCGACGGCGATCTGCTCAAGCGCTTCCGGCACGTCGTCACCGAGGGCGCCCGGGTGGTTCGGGCCGAGGCTGCCATGCGAGCCGGGTCCCTGGACGCGTTCGGGCAGCTGATGAACGGATCGCACGCCAGCCTGGCCGAGGACTACGAGGTCAGCATCCAGGAGCTGGACGAGCTCGTCGCCCGGTCACGGGACGCCGGAGCGGTCGGAGCGCGGCTCACCGGCGCCGGTATGGGCGGCTGCATCGTGGCATTGTGCACGGAAACAGAGACAGCTCAGGTCCTCAACCAACTGGCCGAGAAGTATTACGCCCCACGACAGCATGAGTTTGATCTCGACGACGTCCTGTTCGAGGCCGTGCCGTCGGAGGGAGCTTCGGTCACCCCGCTCGGCGCGGGTTGATGGCCGGGCGCGCATGCCAGATCGGAGAATCGTACCCATCCCAGAGGAGGCCGTGCGATGTTGAAGGAGTTCAAGGAGTTCGCGGCGAAGGGCAACATGCTGGACATGGCCGTCGGAATCGTGATCGGTGCCGCCTTCGCGACGATCATCACCTCGCTGGTGAACGACATCATCATGCCGCCGATCGGCATGGCGCTCGGGGGCGTCGACTTCTCGGAGTTCTACGCCATCCTGAGCCAGGGCGACCCGGCCGGTCCGTACGCCACCCTGGCGGCGGCACGGGAAGCCGGTGCCGTGACGGTCAATTGGGGGATCTTCGTGAACAGCCTGATCAGCTTCCTGATCGTGGCCTTCGCGCTCTTCTTGGTCGTCAAGAGCTTCAACAAGATGAAGGCCCAGCAGGAGGCGGAGGAAGCGGCGCCCGAGGCGGCACCGGAGCCGGCCGAGGACATCGTTCTCCTGAGAGAGATCCGGGACCTCATGAAGGCGCAGGGCTAGGCGAGTCGACGCCCGGACGCCGCTGCCCGTTGCGGCGAACCGGGTGAAGGAGGCCTGCTCCTGGCGAAGCAGGCCTCCTCGCTGTCGGGAGACGGTCCGGACTCAGCGCCCCAGGGGGACCGCCCACCGGAGGGTGAACTCCCAGCCCCGGTTCCGGATGTTCGAGTTCTCGAACACGTCGGAGAGACCGAGCACGTACCGGATGTCGAGACCCAGCAGCGAGCCGCCGAGGTTGCGGTGGAAGCCGAGGCCGAACGGAATCGACCAGTCGACCGTGTTCTTCGGGGCCAGATTCGGCACCTCGTCGCAATCGACCGAGCTGCTGGAAGCCGACCCCCGGGTGCTGCACGAGATCTGGAAGCCGACGGCCACCCCGATGAACAGGTTGGATTCCCACCCGCTGAACCGGCTCACGTAGCCGATCGTCAGGGGGACCTCGATGTACTCCAGGTTCAGGTCCTGGGTCTCGCCGAACGCGAACGCGACCCCGTCGCCACCCTTCTGGATCCAGTAGGCATCGAGCCCGATGTACGTCTCACGGGCGAGGAAGTACTGTCCGAAGGCGCCCGCCGCGCCTCCCCACGCCCAGTTCCCGAGGTTGATGTAGTCGCCTCCGACGCTGGTCGTCGAAGCGCCACCGAGCAGGCCGAGTCTCACGGTCGAGGACTGCGCCTCGGCTCGCGGGGCGCCTGCCAGAGCGATGGCCAGGAAGAGGGACAACGGTATCCAACGTCTCATGGGTCCTCCGGTTCGGTATGGTGTCCATTCTGCAACGGTCTTCATGTGCGCCCGTGCCCAAATGAAGGAGCGGGCGCCCGTGAGAGGACGCCCGCCCGCCTGTTCAGCCCTCCGACGCGAGACCTCAGTTCGTCGGCGGTACCATCTTCTCCATCACCTGGTCGAGACTGAAGCTCGCCGCCTTCTGACGGGGCGGATACTCCTGGAAGGTGGCCAGGAAGCTCGCCACGTACGCCTGCGCCGGGACCAGGAAGTAGGCGTGGTCGATCATCCAGTCGTAGTAGGTATTCGACGTGATCTCGGAGCGCTCGTACGGGTCCCGCCGGACGTTGAAGATCAGGGGCACCCGCAGCGGTACGAAGGGCTCCATCCACACCCGGAACGTCCCCTCCGTCTGCTGCTCCATGAAGATCAGCTTCCAGTCCGTGTACCGGAGCGCCGTGAGATCGCCATCGTCGGAAAAGTAGAAGATCTCCTTACGGGGACTCTGCTCGGCCTCGCCGGTCAGCAGCGGCTGAATGTCGTAACCGTCCAGGTGGACACGGTACTCGCGGTCGAGCTCCGTCGACGCCCACCCGTTCAGAAGCTCCTCCTTGATGCCGTCGTCCCCAGCGATCGCCGCGAAGGTCGGGAACCAGTCCATGTGGTGCACGATCTGGTTCGTCACCGAGCCGGCCGGGATCTCGCCGGGCCACCGGACCATGGCGGGTACACGCCAGCCGCCTTCCCAGTTCGTGTTCTTCTCGCCCCGGAAGGGGGTCGACGCGGCATCCGGCCAGGTGTTGTAGTGCGGGCCGTTGTCCGTGCTGTAGAACACGACCGTGTTGTCGGCGATCCCGAGTTCATCGAGGAGGTCGAGGAATTTCCCGATGTGCATGTCGTGCTCGACCATGCCGTCGGAGTACTCGTCCTGCCCTGAGATCCCGCGGAGCTCCGGCTTCACGTGGGTCCGGAAGTGCATGCGCGTTCCGTTCCACCACACGAAGAACGGCTGTCCGTTCACGTGCGCCTCCCGGATGAAGCGGATCGCGGCGTCCGACGTCTCATCGTCGATCGTCTCCATCCGCTTCTTCGTCAGGGGGCCCGTGTCCTCGATGCGCTGCGTGCCGTCCGGGTTCGCCCAGGAATGGATCACGCCGCGGGGGCCATAGCGCTCCTGGAAAGTCCTTCCGTCGGACGTGATCATGTCTGCCGGGTAGTCCTCGTTCTCCGGCTCCTCCTCGGCGTTCAGGTGATACAGGTTACCGAGGAACTCGTCGAACCCGTGGTTCGTCGGCAGGTGCTCGTCCTTGTCACCCAGGTGGTTCTTGCCGAACTGGCCGGTCGCGTAACCGAGCTCCTTGAGGACCACGGCGATGGTCGGGTCCTCGACCCGCATGCCGAGGTCCGCTCCGGGCAGGCCGACCTTGGACAGACCGGTCCGGAATACGCTCTGGCCGGTGATGAACGACGAGCGGCCCGCCGTACAGCTCTGCTCGCCATAGTAGTCGGTGAAGATCAAGCCCTCTTCGGCGATGCGGTCGATGTTGGGGGTCCGGTAGCCCATCATGCCCATCGTGTAGGCGCTGATGTTGGACTGGCCAATGTCATCCCCCCACACCACCAGGATGTTCGGCCGGTCCTGGGCCATCGCCGGCACCGCCATGAGAACGGCCCCCACGAGACCGAGGAACGCCGGCACTAGCCTTCTCTTCATCTTCTTCCTCCATGTAGGTGACAAAGAGAAGGACCGCGTCACGCGGCCCCTCTCCGCCTGCGGTCGATTCGCCCGAAGCGTCAGTCCGTCAACCTCTTGAGCGCGTCCTTCAGCTCGTCCCAGCGGCCCTGGGCCCAGGCCTTCAGCTCGTCGAAGGCTTCGTGCGTCCGGACCAGCGCCAGGCGTCCGCTCACCTCGTCCCAGTCGATCACGTTCCAGAACGCCTCGATGTAATCGGGGCGCCGGTTCTGGTAGTTGAGGTAATAGGCGTGCTCCCAGACGTCGAGACCGAGGATGGGGACCACCCCGTCCGTGAAGATCGGGTTGTCCTGGTTTGGCGTGGACGTCACGACGAGGCCGTCGGAGGCCGCGCACAGCCACGCCCAGCCGCTTCCGAACCGGCTCCCGGCAGCGGCGCTGAACTGCTTGTGGAACTCCACGAAGGAGCCGAACGATTCGTCGATGGCGCGTCCCAGCATCCCGCCCGGCGTTCCGCCGCCATCCGGACTCATGTTCGTCCAGAACAAAGAGTGGTTGACGTGCCCACCGCCGTTGTTCCTCACGGCCGTTCGGATGTCCTGAGGGATCGAGTCGAGGCTGAGCAGCAGCTCCAGGGCGGAAAGGTCCTGAAGCTCCGGATGGCCCTCGAGGGCCGCATTCAGCTTGTTGACGTATCCCTGGTGATGCTTCGTGTAATGAATCTCCATGGTGCGCGCGTCGATGGACGGCTCGAGCGCGTCGAACGAATAGGGAAGTTTGGGAAGAACGTGCGACATGTCTTCTCCTCGTGAACGTGAAATACCGTCGGCTGATTCGAAAGTCGGCGGACCTGGTTCCGACGGACTTCCAAACTGCGCCCTTCGCGGTGTCCCGGTCAAATATTCGACAAGCGATCTGCAAGCGCGAAAGTCATCTTCCGCGCATCAGTTCGAGAACCTCTCTCCGAAGCTCGCGATCCCAGCGCAACTCGCCTCGCAGCGCCGTCGTGACCATCTCGGCCCCGGTCTTCCTCGCTCCCCTGAGCTTGAGGCACGAGTGCTCCGCTTCGACGACGACCGCGACACCGCGCGGATCCAGGTGTTCGACGAGCGCGTCGGCGATCTGAGCGGTGAGTTGCTCCTGCAACTGTGGCCGGCGCGCGAACACATCCACCGTTCTCGCCAGCTTGCTCAACCCCGTGACCTTCCCGTGCGAGGGCAGATAGGCCACGTGTGCGCGGCCGGTGAACGGAAGCAGGTGGTGCTCGCACACGCTGACGAAGTCGATGTCGCGGAGGATGACGGCGTCGTCGCCGGACTGCTGCTGCGAGAACTGACGCTCGAGGTGGACGCCGGGATCCTCGCGCATTCCGGCGAGGATCTCGTCATAAGCCCTGGCGACCCGGGCCGGAGTGTCGAGCAGGCCTTCCCGGTCCGGGTCCTCGCCCAGGCCGATGAGCATCTCGCGTACCGCCGCCTCCACCCGTGCCAGGTCCACCTTTCGGGTAGCCCGTGTCCAGCCGGTCGACGCGCCCACACCGTTCCCGTTCGCCACGCGACGCAGGTTCAACCGGTCGACGTCCGTTCGACCGATCTGCGACGTCTGCTCCGAGCGCATCGGACCTTGTACGATCCCGAGCCTGCTGACCACGAGCCCTCCCAGGGCAATCGTTTCCCATTCGCAATCCGGCCTACGGTAGCTCTCCTCGGCATTATTGTCAAGCAGTTGTCTAGAACACAAAGTTGTCATAGGGCTCAGGGGTGTCGCGCTATCCCGTCATCGTGCAAGGAGTGGAGCTGCTCGCCGCGCAGACGGGAGCCGGAGAGGCGGTTGCATGGACGATACGCTCAACGGGCCGCCCCGCGTGATGCGCGAAGCGGCCCGTCGTGAGCAGCCCTCGGATCGGTCAGACGCCCGATCGCCGCGCCCCGTCAGGGCATGGCCGCGATCCAGGCGCCGTTCTCCAGCCACTCCACCCGGAGCGCCTCCAGGATGCCGATTCCCTCGAGGGCGGTGATGTAGTTCCGCACCAGGTTCTGGAGCTGCGGGTCGTTCGCCGGAACGGCGACCCCGATCGGCTCGAGGGTGAGCGGCTGGTTGAGGGTGGCGAAGTCCTCGGTGGGATAGCGCAGCATGGTGATGAGGCAGATCGGCATGTCCGCCACCAGGGCGCCCGTCGTCCCGGCTCTCAGCATCTCGATCGCCTCGTCGTACGATGCGACCGTGGTGAGCTGAGCCTCGGGCAGATACCGGCGCACGAAGTCCTCACTGGTCGAGTTCTGCAGGGCCACGAGACGGATGTCGGACTCGTTCAGCTGTCCGGCCTCCTGGACCGCTGCGAGGGTCGACGACTTGGTGAGAATCGACTTGCCGGACACGACGTAGGGGCCGACGAAGGAAACCCGGCGGGACCGGTTCGCCGTGATGGTCATGCCGGACATCACGAGGTCGACTTCACCGTTCTCCAGAGCCGGGATCAGCTCGCCGAAAGGCTTCTCGACGATCTTGAGCTCCGCCTTCATGGCGGCGGCCAGCGCCGTGGCCAGATCTACCTCCAGGCCCATCGGCTTGCCGTCCCGGTCCTTCATGTTGAACGGGGGCTGGTTGCCGGACATGCCGACCCGAAGCGTGGAGGTCTCGACGATCCGGTCGAGGACCGGACTGTCCTGGGCCGAGGCCGACCTCGGGAGAACCGCGGCCGACACGAAAAGGGCAGCCCCGAGGAGCAGAGCTTGAATACGACTCTTGCGCATGGTGACTTCTCTCTTGTGGGGTGTGACGTGACGTGTCCGGCACCGATGCCGGGAAGCGCCAATAGGCCCGCCCGCGCCCCGGGTGTCAAGCGAAGAACGGGCTACTCGAATCCCACGGCAGGAAGCAGTCTGAACAACGCAGTGGCCGCGACGGCCGCGATCGTGAACGCCAGCGAGGCGAGGGCCAGGCGGCCGTACAGGAGGTAGCCGGTCCCGAACAGCGCCGCGTAAACGGTCGCGCAGCCGAGTCCCCAGCAGGCGAGCGAGGCGCCGGCGCTCCCGGCCACCGGTCCTTCACCCGTGTCGACGACGCCCTCCCATCCACGACCGTACGGGCGGATGCGGTCGAAGAAAGCCTGCAGCGTGTCGCGGTCCGTCGGGCGGGTCAGTAGGGTCGCGGTGAGCCACACGGCCGTGGTAACGGCCACGCCGATCAGGAGCTGAAGCGACGGGTGAAGCGCCGGGAGTCCGAACCGGGCATGGCCGAACTGGAACCACGCCGCGACGAGGAAGGAGATCACCATCGCCGAGATCTCGCTCCAGGCGTTGATCCGCCACCAGAACCAGCGCAGCAGGAAGATCAGGCCCGTGCCGGCTCCGATCTGGAGGAGGATCTGGAATGCCTGCATGGCGTTCTCGAGCCAAAGCGACACGAGGAGTGCGAGCAGGATGAGGCCCACGGTCGATATGCGGGCCGCCGCCACGTAGTGCCGCTCGCTTCGCCCCGGTGCCAGGAACCGGCGGTAGAAGTCGTTCACGACGTACGACGCGCCCCAGTTGAGGTGGGTGCTGATCGTGGACATGTAGGCGGCGGCGAGGGAGGCCACCACGAGACCGAGCAGACCGTGGGGCAGAAACACGAGCATCGCCGGATAGGCCAGGTCGTGCCGGAGGATAGACGGATCGACGTCCGGAAAGGCGGCGGCCAGGGAATCCAGGGTGGGGTAGACGGCCAGCGAGGCCAGAGCGACGAGGATCCACGGCCACGGGCGCAGGGCGTAGTGAGCGATGTTGAACCACAGCGTAGCCTTCATCGACTCCCGCTCGTCGCGGGCCGCGAGCATGCGCTGCGCCACGTATCCGCCGCCCCCGGGCTCGGCGCCGGGATACCAGGTGGCCCACCACTGCACGGCCACCGGGACGACGAAGAGGGGCACCGCCGTCCGCCAGTCCGTGAAATCGGGAAGCAGGGAGAGCTTGCCTGCGATCTCCGGATGAGAGACCAGACCGGCCAGTCCGCCCACGGCCGGCTGGGCGAGGGCGTACCCGGCCGCCGCCACCGCACCCACCATGGCGATCACGAACAGGAGGAGATCCGTGACCACGACGCCCCACAGGCCGGAGGTGGCCGAGTAGACGACGGTAATCGCGCCCGCGATGAGGACCGTGGCGTACTTGTCCAGTCCAAGCAGAACACCGCCGATCTTGATCGCGGCCAGCGTGACCGTGGCCATGATCATGACGTTGAAGAACACGCCGAGATAGAGGGCCCGGAACCCGCGCAGGAATGCGGCCGGGCGACCCGAGTACCGGAGCTCGTAGAAGCCCATGTCGGTGAGCACGCCCGATCGCCGCCACAGCTTCGCGTAGAAGAAGACGGTGCACATCCCCGTGATCAGGAAGGCCCACCACAGCCAGTTCTGGCTCACGCCTCCGGTGCGCACCAGGTCGGTGACGAGGTTCGGCGTGTCGGTCGAAAAGGTGGTCGCGACCATCGAAGTGCCGAGCATCCACCAGGGAAGCTTCCGTCCCGACAGGAAGAACTCCGTAGTGCCCCGGCCGGCGCGACGCGCGAAGTAGAGCCCGACCGCGAGGGCGATCGCCCCGTACGCGGCGACGACCGCCCAGTCGAGCGTGTCGAGTCTCACACCGGATCGCCGCCGCGGGGGTCGACCACCCGAATGGCCTCCCGGATCGATCGCGGATACAGGCCCTCTTCCACGAGCTTCCGGATTCCGAACCGTACCCGGCCTCGATCCTCGGGGAAGGTCATCCCCATCCACCGCTCCCCCGTACCGATCACCCGAACGACCAGGTCTCCGCTGAGCACCAGGCTGCCCACGGCATCGCTCAGGTAGAACTCCGCCCGGGGGTCCTCGCCGTGGCGCTTCAGGAAGCTGGCGAAACGGTCATCGAGGAGGCGGAAGATGTCCGGCGTCAGGCCCCAGAGGTTCATCGAGACGAGCTCGTGCCCGTCGAGCTGCCTCGGGCGGCCGCCAGTGGTCTGTCCGAAGATCGTCCCGTCCGCACCCCGCTCGAGGCCGAGAAGCTCCTGGATTCCGATGAGTCGGCCCTGCTCGTCCATGTCCAGCACCGCCCGGGACACCCCACCGTGTTCCGACAGGGTGTCCCCGACGTGATACCCGATCACGCATTGCTCGGCGCCATGGTCCGCGGAGGTGAGGTGAGCGGCGAGCGCCGTGTAGGCGCTGCGGCCGTAGAAGTCGTCGGCGTTGGCGACCGCGAACGGACCGGTGACGGACCCCTCGAGGCACAGCACCGCGTGGCCCGTGCCCCACGGCTTCACGCGTGAAGGGGGCCGGAGACCGGAGGGGAGCCGACCCGGGGTCTGCACCACCGTGCGCAGCGGGACGGCGGCGCCGAACCGGTCGCGGAAGCGCTCGACGAGGTCCCGTTCGTTGGAGCCGCTCACGACGAGAACGATCTCTCCGAATCCCTGCGACAGGGCATCGAACACCGCGTAGTCGAACAGCGTCTCGCCGTCCGGCCCGACCGGCTCGAGCTGCTTGGAGCTTCCGTAACGGGTCGAGAGCCCCGCTGCCAGGATGACCAGCGCCGGATTCTGCATCCAACGAATCTATCTCCGTGCGAGAAGGGTGCACAGTCGAGCCATGGAGATCATCACCACGTATCTTCAGGTGCCTGCCGGCCAGCCCGGTCCGGCGGACCACCACCAAGAGGAACAGACCGATGCGGAGGTTCCCCATTCGATCGATTCTGTCAGTCCCGATGCTCCTGCTCCTCGTCGCGCACGCCGCGGCGATCGCCCAGGAGGCACAGCTTCGTTCGGGTCCGATGCTCGGCTATTCGGAGGCGTTCGAAGTGATGTTGTGGGCCCAGACGACGGCCCCGGCCGATGTGCAGGTCGTCTACTGGGACCTGGAGGCGCCCGGCGATCGCCTCGAGACGGCGTCGGTGCGCACCGTGAAGGAGCGGGCCTTCACGGCGAAGCTGATCGCCGACGAGGTGGAGCCAGGCCGGCGCTACGGCTACGAGCTGCGGATCGACGGCGAGCCCGTGGAGCGTCCGTACCCGCTCGAGTTCCAGACCCAAGCCCTGTGGCAGTGGAGAACGGGCCCGCCCGACTTCCGGATAGCGGCGGGCAGCTGCCTGTACGTGAACGACCCTCCGTACGACCGGCCGGGGGACCCGTATGGCGGCGATTTCCAGATCCTGCAGGCGATGTTCGAGAAGCGCCCCGACGCCATGGTGTGGATGGGAGACAACTTCTACTACCGGGAGCCGGACTGGGGCACGCGCACCGGCATGATCTACCGGAACACGCACACGCGCTCCCTGCCGGAGCTGCAGCCGCTGCTCGCCTCCACGCACCACTACGCCACCTGGGATGATCACGACTACGGCCCGGACAACAGCGACCGGGCGTGGCGGGAGAAGCAGACGGCGCTCGAGATGTTCGATCTCTTCTGGGGCAACCCGGAGCTCGGGCCGCCGGAGCTCGGAGGGATCGCGACGATGTTCACGTGGGGAGACGTGGACTTCTTCCTGCTCGACAACCGCTGGTTCCGATCCTCCGAGCATCGGGTATCGGGGCACAAGCAGGTGTTCGGCGAGGAGCAACTCGAGTGGCTCGTCGACCAGCTCACCTACAGCCGGGCCTCGTTCAAGATCATCGTGTCGGGCGGCCAGCTCCTGAACCCCGTGGCGGATTGGGACTCCTACGCGACGTACCCGGAGGAGCGGGCGCGATTCCTCCAGCTTCTGCGCGAGAACGACGTGTGGGGCGTGGTCCTGCTCACCGGTGATGTCCATTACACCGTGCTTTCGAAGCTCGAGCGCCGCGGCACGTATCCGCTTTGGGAGATCACCACCTCGCCGATCACCGCCGGGCCGGCGAGTCTCGACCCGGCGACCTACGACAACCACCTGGCGGAGCCGGGCACGCTCTTCGTGCAGCGGAACTTCGCGACCCTCGACTTCTCCGGGTCGGACAGAGACCGGGTCATGAAGGTCACGGTGTGGGATGCGAGCGGTGCGGAGCTGTGGTCGAAGGAGCTGCGGGCGCGAGAGCTGAGACCGTAGTCCGCAGACCGTTTCGGCGCGGCGGATCGTCGCCCTCACGAGAACGGGCCGGCCCGGCGACCCAACGCCGGACCGGCCCACGGTGTCAACCTCGGCACGTCCTGCTCGCTCCGAGTCGGGTCCCTCCCTAGAACAGCCAGCCGAAGTTGAGCCCGATGGCCGAGAACGAGGGTGTGCTCTCGGGCCAGTCGACCCACATGATGTTGAAGCTCGCCTCGATGAAGAAGCTCCGGTTGAATTCCTTACGCAGACCGGCGGCGCCGCCGAACGTGAAGGATGACCGGGTGTAGGTCGGCTGCCACGCGCCGCAGCGCCACACCAGCCACCACGGATCCCACCAGCACGATCCCTGCGGCGGGCCGCTCGCGATGTTGGAGTCGAGGTAGTTGTACCCGAGGCTGCCCCGGAGAAAGGGAGTGAACTGCTTGTCCATGAGATTGAACTGACCCACCCCCAGGAGGGAGAACGTGTCCAGTCTTCCCCCGACAGTCGTCGTCCCGTCTTCCGTACCGTCGTCGTCATCATCAACCGGTATCTTCGCGTCGTAGCTCGCGCTCATCCACGTGGTCTGGAAACCCAGGAGGAAGCGGTCGTTGAAGTGGTAGCCGAATCCGAGGCCCCAGCTCAGGTCGTTGTTCACGTCGAGAGAGGATCCCCTCTGTCCATCGATCTGCTTGGAGAACGTGAAGTTCAGCGGGATGTTGAACTGCCACTTCTCTCCCCGGAAGCTCTGCTGCTGCGCAGTGGCCGGGGCGGGAAGGAACGCCAGCCCGGCGACGGCGCACAGGGCCAGCGTGAGAACACGGACGTGGATTCTGCTCATCGTACTCTGCCTTATGGAGTTGGCTGTGAACGATCCTGCCAGATAATTGACGCTACAAGATACACGCTCGGGTATGGTCGCGCCCGTGCG
>NZ_JBZQEK010000011.1:0-23873 GCF_058719085.1 Candidatus Benthicola sp. | reverse complement strand
TGGGGAAAAGCGGAGGGGAAGGGATTCGAACCCTTAAGCCCTTGCGGGCGCCGGTTTTCGAGACCGGTGCATTGCCGTTCTGCCACCCCTCCGTGGGGTCCTGCTCGACCGGGCCGTTCCGTCCGGCGGGAAGCGACGTCAGGAGGTCGCCCTGGCCCTTTTACTGCTGCTGGAAGGAACGGACGGGGTGGGATTCGTCCTCGAGCCGCGTCAGCGGCGACGAGCCCTTTGCAGCGAAGCTGCGAAGGCACCCGGTGAGAATCCCACTTCGTTCGCCTGCAACGGACGGGGTGGGATTCGAACCCACGAGGCACTTTTGATGCCCACACACTTTCCAGGCGTGCGCCTTAAGCCGCTCGGCCACCCGTCCAGAAACCAGTCATCGACTGTCAATCAGCGGAGGAGGTGGGATTCGTTCTCGAGCCGCCATGCGGCGAGAGACCTTTGCAGCGAAGCTGCGAAGGCACCGGTGAGAATCCCACCGTCCATCACGCATATGTCTTCAATCAGCGGAGGAGGTGGGATTCGAACCCACGTGGGCCTTTTGGACCCAACGCCTTAGCAGGGCGCCGCCTTTAGCCACTCGGCCACTCCTCCGTCCGCACCCGGCCTGTCTCTGCCGGGGCCAAACGAAAAAGGCGAGCGCTGTGACGCTCCGCCTTTTCGCATCTTCGATTGGCCCGCCAGGGTTCGAACCTGGACTCTCCTGATCCAGAGTCAGGCGTGTTGCCAATTACACCACGGGCCAGTGCCGCCGTCCTGTAGCGGGAGCCGATTATAGAAGCTTCACCGCACCGGATCAAGGTGGATGAACACCTGCCTCCGGGGATCGTTCCGGCGCTGGCGACCGGTGGCGAGAGGCTGAGCGAGGAGTTCGATGGCGGCGGAGCAACACGCTCAGGGCGGTGACCGAGTGGCCGGCGATGAGGGACAGGGGCAGCACCGCCCCCGGCAGGACCCTTCGCGCCCAGGGCAGGGCTGCGTAGTCGGCGGCCACCAGCGAGGCCAGCCGTTCACTTCGTCGCAGGGCCTCTCGGTCTCCGGTGAGCACGGGCAGGCACGCGACCCCCTCCCCTCCGTGGATCAGGACGGCGCCGGACACCAGTCGCTTCACGTGCTCGCAAGCGGACACGATCGCCACCAGCGACGGCCTCTCGAGCACGTGAAGTGATCGCAGGAATCCCGCCGCAGGAGCGAGGCGGATCGGCACGCCCGACGCCTCGTCGGTCGGAGCCGCAGGCTCCACCTGCAGCGCGAACCGGGCCCGCATTTCCGCCTCGAGCACGCTGAACATCGAGACATCGGCGCACTGGATTCTCACCGCTCGGGGTCCGCTCACCGTGAGCGTGGCGACGCCGGGGGCCCGCGCTGAGGCGGCGGATCGCGCATACACGCCGCTTCCCGGTCGGGCCGTGGCCAGTCCGGCCTGAACGAGATCGCGATACGCGGCGGCCACCGTGTTCCGGTGAATTCCGAGCAGCTCCTCGACACGCCGGACGCTGGGGAGCCTGCGCCCGGGTCCGATCTGGCCGCCGAGGATTCGTGTTTCCAGCTGACCGACGAGCTGCCTCCGCAGCGGGATTCGAGACGTGCGATCGAGGTGGATTCCGTCGAGCATCATGGGCGGAGGATGCCGCCCCGGCTCAAGAACTCCTCAACGGGCGACCGCCAGGAGACTCAGTCCTTCTTCAGGGCGGCCAGCAGGTCCCCCACCGGCAGGGTATTGAGGACATCCGCGGGCTCCAGCCACGCGCGGCGAGCCTGCTCCACGCCGTATCGCATCAGCTCGAGATCACCTGTGGAGTGGGCATCCGTGCTGATCACGATCTTCACGCCACGCTTCTTGGCCGCCATCAGGTCGATGTCCCGCAGGTCCAGCCGGTTCGGGTGAGCGTTCAGCTCCATGGCCACCCGGTGCTCGGCCGCGCAGGCGAGGACCTCGTCCAGGTCGATATCGATCGGGTCCCGGCGGTTGATGATCCGTCCGGTCGGATGGGCCACGATGTTCGCCATCGGGTGCTGAATGGCGGTCAGCAGGCGCTTCGTCTGTTCCTTAGCCGGAAGATCGAACCGGGAGTGGATGGCGATCACGACGAGGTCGAGCTCCTCGAGTGCCCCGTCCTCGGTGTCCAGGGTCCCGTCCGCCAGGATGTCCACCTCCTGGCTCCTGAGCAGCCGGATCCCGGAGTGCCGCCCCTGGACCTCGTCGATCTCCTTCCACTGCTCGCGCAACTTCTCCGCATCCAGCCCGCCGGTCATCGCGAGGGCCTTCGAGTGGTCGGTGAGGGCCATGTACTCGTAGCCCTTCTCCGCGCACGCGATCAGCATTTCCTCGATCGTGTTCTTTCCATCGGACCACGTCGAGTGCATCTGGAGATCGCCCCGCAGGTCCTCCAGCTCGATCAGGTCGGGAAGCTCCCCTCTCTCGGCGGCTTCCAGCTCTCCGCGATTCGTGCGCAGCTCCGGCGGGATCCAGGGAAGGCCGATCGACGCGTACACCTCCTCCTCCGTGCGACCGGCCACGCGCTCCCCGAGGTCGCGTCCCGTGGTGCTTTCCTCGCCCTCCCCTTCGTCGGCCAGCTCGAACACCCCGTATTCCGATACGCTCAGCTTCTCCTGGAGCGCGCGTTTTCGGAGCTCGACGTTGTGCTCCTTGCTGCCCGTGAAGTAGACGAGGGCCGACCCGTAGCTCTCCTCGGGCAGGATGCGCAGGTCCACCTGGAGATCCGAGTTCAGGATGACCGTGCCCCGGGTGTCTCCCGACTTCTCGATCGACCGGACCTGCGGGTAGGAGGTGAACCGCTCCATCACGGGGCCCGGCTCGGAAGCGATCGCCAGCAGGTCGATGTCGCCCACGGTCTCCTGGCGACGCCGGTAGCTCCCGGCCACCTCGAGCCGCTGGACCCTGCGGTCCTGCAGCATGTACTCGATCAGCGGTTGCACCAATTCGTCGGCGGAGGAGAGTCGGAATCGTCCCGAGCGCTTCCGATAGCGCTCGATCGCCTCCAGGATCTTCTCCTGGCTCTTCTTGCCGAACCCCTCGAGGGGGGCGATCTCGCCGGCCTCCGCGGCCTCCGCCAGCTGCTCCAGGGTCGTGATGTCCAGCTCGTCCCACAGCTTCCGCACCTTCTTCGGGCCGACGCCCGGAAGCTTCGTGAGCTCGACGAGCGACCGCGGGACCTCCTCCGCCACCTCCTCCAGCACCGACAGACGACCGGTGTTGACCAACTCGGTGATGTGAGCCGCCATGTCCTTCCCGATCGCCGGCAGCTCCGTCAGATCCTCACCCGACTCGACCATCTTCCGAACCGGATCCGGGCTCTCCTTCAAGGTGTAGACGGCGTTCCGGTAGGCCCGGATGCGGAAGGGATTCGTCTCGCCCTGGATCTCCAGCAGGGTCGCCATCTCCGACAGGACGGCCGCGATCTCGATGTTCTCCACTACGCCTCCTCCCCCGTATCCTCTCCGACGAGCTCGAGGAAGCGCGATTCGTCGATCACGGCCACGCCCAGGGCTTCGGCCCGGTCCAGCTTGGAGCCCGGATCGGCACCGGCCACCACGTAGTCGGTCTTCTGGCTGACGGACCCCGTGACCCTGGCTCCCAGCGCCTCCGCTCGCCTCTTCGCCTCGCCGCGGCTCATGGCCTCCAGAGCTCCGGTGAACACGAAGGTCTTCCCCTCCAGCGCCCCACCGGCCGAGGGCGCCTCGGCGGCCTGGATCGTCATGCGCTCCGTCAGACGTCGGATGTTCTCGGCATTGTGCGGCTCTGCGAAGAAGGCGGCGATCCGGGTGGCCATGATCGGCCCCACGCCTTCGACCCCGGTGAGAGCATCCTCGTCCGCATCCATCACCGCTTCCAGCGTGCCGAAGTGCCGGGCGAGGGCGCGGGCCACGGCGCCGCCGACCTCCGGTATGCCGAGTGCGGCGAGAAACCGGTGAAGCTCCGGCTTCGAGGCTGCTTCGATGGCGGCGACCAGGTTGCCGGCCGACAGCTCACCGAAGCCTTCGAGCTCGACCAGCTCATCGGTCCTCAGCTCCAGGAGGTCGGGGAGGCGCTTCACCAGCCCCTCTTCTACCAGGAGCCGGGCCGTCTCCTCGCCCAGTCCCTCGATGTCGAGCGCCCCGCGAGACCCGAAGTGCTGGATGCGTCCCTTGAGCTGGGCCCGGCACCCGAGCCCGTTCGGGCAGACCGTGAACGGTCCGCGTTCCACCAGCTCGGTCCCGCAGGAGGGGCACATCTCGGGCATTCGATACTCGGGACCACGCTTGCGGTCCGGCTCGGGCACCCGTCCGAGCACCTGGGGGATCACGTCTCCCGCGCGCTGCACGCGAACCAGGTCTCCGGGGCGGACGTCCTTCCGCGCCATCTCCTCGCGGTTGTGAAGCGAGGCACGGGTGACGGTCACGCCGCCGATGTTCACGGGCTCCATGATCGCGACGGGCGTGACCACGCCGGTGCGGCCGACGCTCGCGAGGATTCGCTCGATCCGGGTCTGCTCCACGCGCGGCTGGAACTTGAAGGCGAAGGCCCAGCGGGGGTGACGTGACGTATACCCGAGCTCCTCGCGGGCCGCGAAGTCATCCAGCTTGATCACCACACCGTCGATCTCGAACGGGAGGTCGTCGCGCTCGGCGTCCAGGCGAGCGTGGTAGGCCAGGATCTCCTCGACGCTCGACGTGCGCTCCGAGTAGTCGCTCACCGGAAAGCCCCAGTGGCGCAACGCATCCAGCGTGTCCCACTGGGTGGACGTGGGCAGATCGGACGCGTCGAGTACGTCGTAGACGAAGGCCTCGAGAGGCCGTGAAGCCGTGATGCGCGGGTCGAGCTGGCGCAGGGAGCCGGCGGCCGCGTTCCTCGGATTGGCGAACGGCTGCCTCTCCTCGGCGATCATCCGCTCGTTCAGCGCCTCGAAGGCGGATGTGCCGAGGATGATCTCGCCGCGCACCGCAAGCCTGGCAGGAACCGGCGCTCGCCCTGCACGCAGTCGGAGCGGGATCGACCGCACGGTCCTCGCGTTCTCCGTGATGCCTTCGCCCCGCAGGCCGTCGCCGCGGGTGGACGCCCGGACCAGGACACCGTCCTCGTACACGAGTTCGATGGAGAGGCCGTCCAGCTTCGGCTCCAGCACCCAGCGGATCCGGTCCGGGTCGCCCACGGCACGGCCGACCCGGTCGACGAATCGCCGCAGGGCCTCCTCCGTCTGGTCCGAGTCGAGACTGAGCATGGGGGCGACGTGCTCGACGGTCGGAAAGGAGCTCAGGGGCTCTCCGCCCACCCGCTGTGTCGGTGAATCCGGGGTGCGCAGATCGGGGAACCGCTCCTCGAGCTCCTGGAGCTCGCGGAACATGCGGTCGTACTCGGCGTCCGAGATCTCGGGAGAGTCGAGCACGTAGTATAGGTGATCGTGGTGGCGGATCTGCTCCCTGAGCTCCGCGGCGCGATCCGCCGCCGACTTTGGATCCATGAACCTCGAAAGCTCCTCCGGTACCGGGGTCGCCATGGTGACGATCCCGGGCTCCCGGGTATCTTGGGCAAACTCCTCCAGCGGACGGAGGCAACCGCGTGACGGCATGGCCACGAGACACGCACGAGGTCACCGTTTCGACCTTCGCCGTGTTCGAGAAGGTAAGAGGTAGCATCCGCCTCTACGAGGGGCTTCGGGGATTCTCCGTGATTCCGCCGCTCCCCGGGGCGGCGGCGACGGGGTGAGGAAGCCATGAGACGCCTTCTGGTGATCGGGTGGCCATACCTGCTGATCGCGCTCCATTCCGCAGGCTATTCGTGGCTGGCCATGTCACAGGTCGGTCTGCCCTCCGCGTTGGAGGCATCGGCGAGTCGTCCCTCGCCCCGGATCGCGATCACCTTCGATGACCTCCCGTGGAACGGACAGGGCTACTCGGAAGCCGAGATCGAAGGCCTCACGGACACCCTCCTCGCCGCTCTGATGGGACGCGGGGTCCCCGCGACGGGCCTGGTGACGTGCCGAAACATGCGCGAGGGATCCCCCCTTCTCCGGCGATGGGTGGAGGCGGGGATGGAGCTCGGGAATCACACTACGTCCCACCGGGACCTGAACTCGGCGCCCGTGGAGGAGTGGCTGGCCGACGCGAGGGAGTGTGGGGAGCGGGTGCGCGAGCTGACCGATGGACCGGTCCGTTGGTTCCGCTATCCAATGCTCCATCAGGGGGACGAGCGCTGGGTGCGGGATTCCGTCGCTCGCTCGCTCGAGAGATGGGGCTACGACAACGCGCACGTCACGATCGACAACTCGGAATGGCTCCTGGCCCGGGCCTACGACCTCGCGATGCAGGCGGGGGACACGACGGAGGCGGCGGCGGTGGTCGACGCGTACGTGAGGCACCTTCAGGAGGCGGCGGCTCACTTCCGGCAGGTCGCAGTGCGGAAGTTCGGCCGCGAGATCGATCACGTGCTGCTCCTCCACGCGAACGCGATCGCCGCACGCCACATCGGGGAGGTGCTGGACACGCTCGAGGCGGACGGTTTCACCGTCGCCTCGCTGGAGGACGTCCTGGCCGATCCCGTTTACGCTCGGGTGGATGAATACGTCGGACCCACCGGACTCTCGTGGATCTACCGGGCGGCGCCGCTCAGCCCGGTCGATCCCTGGGACGACACGGCCGAGGCGGAACTGGCGGCCCGGTTCCGCTGGCGCTGAGCCGCCCGGACCGCCGCAGCGGGCCCAGCCTCAGGCTACGATCTCGACGGTCCGTTTCCATACGGCGTCGAACATCTCCTCCGTGAGGCGCCCCGTGAAGGTGTTCTGCTGACTGGGGTGGTAGGAGCCGAGAAGGACCAGGCTCGGGCCGCGCGCCGTCGTCGGCTCGGCCCACTCGACCATCGCCTCCGCTCCATGCCCGAATCGGGGCTTCGGCGAGGGTACTTCGCAGCCGATCGAGCGGAGAACCCGCAGGGATGCATCCCAGGCGAACCCGCCGAGCGCCACGATCACCTGGACTCTCGCGAGCAGGCGGACTTCAGTCTCGAGATACGGCAGACAGCAGTCGCGCTCGGCCGTGGTCGGCCGGTTCGAGGGAGGCGCGCACCGGACCGCGGCCGTCAGCCACGCGTCTTCGAGCGTCAGGCCATCCGCTCGGTGATCGGATTCCGGCTGGTTCGCGAGGCCGGCCCGGTGCAGAGCGGCGAACAGCCAGTCGCCCGAACGATCGCCGGTGAACATTCGGCCCGTCCGATTCGCCCCGTGTGCGGCGGGAGCCAGACCGACGATCAGGATCCGTGCCTCCGGATCGCCGAACGAAGGCACCGGGCGTCCCCAGTACTCCTCCTCGGCGAAAGCGCGGCGGCGCGTCCGGGCCACCTCCTCCCGCCAACCGACGAGGCGCGGACACCGCCGGCAGGAGATGACTTCCTGGCGCAGGTCTTCGAGGGACGAAGGGTGTTGCATGGGCGGCACCGGTTTTCGCGAGGGACGAAGGGTTGAACGTGGGTGTCCGGGATCGTACGCTGACGCGAGGCCGGACGCGAACCCGAAATCCGGTTGAGGCGATGGAGCCCGTGACCCGACATCCGGCCGAGGGGGCTTGCAGAGTGGCGATCCGGGCCCTCTGCGTTCTGACGGTCCTGGCGTGTGGCGCCTCGAGCCCGCTTCAAGCCCAGGAAGCGGGCGGGGACAGCGCATCCGACGCCCGCTTCTTTCCCTCCACACTCGTCGTCCGGCCCCTGCTGGGCGGTTCCTACAGAATCGATATCGGTGGCGGGCCGATCTGGGTGCAGCGCGATCCGCCCGCCGGAAGCGGAAACGTGAGCCCGGAGGCCGACGTCGCGTTTGGCTACCGCCTGCCCTTCTACCTCTTCCTCGACCACCCGGAGGGTCTCGCGATCGACCTGTCGATCGAAGGCGGACTCGATGCCCGTTTCGCTCTCGGTCACGGACAGAACGGCCTGATCAACTCGGACTTCCGTGCGGCACTTCCGGTCGGGGTGCGCTTCGACCGCCGGTGGGCGTCCACCATCGCTCTCGTGCACGTCAGCTCGCACCTGGGCGACAACTTCCTCGAGCAGTCGCCCGAGGTCGAGTTCGCTCGAATCTCTCGCAACGGACTCGAAGCCACCGTCATTCGACGAGTGAAAGGTGGCCTGAGGGCCTACCTGGGCGGCGTGGTCAACTTCGCGACCACCGGAACCGAGGAGTTCGCCGGTCGGCTGGGACTGAACCTGGACCGCATGGCGGGCGACAAGAGAGGGTTGTGGCCCGTCGGCTCGATCGATCTGGAGATCACGGACCTGACCGAGCACTTCTCCATGGACGTGGTCCTCGGCGTAGGGTTCCGTACCGGGGCGGGAGCGCTTCAGCTCGGACTGACGGGCCACCTCGGGCCGTCCGGCATGGGACAGTTTCGGACGCTGGATGAAGAGTATTTCGGGCTGTTCCTCCGAGTCGTTCCGGGCGTCGTGGCGCGGAGCGGCGTCCGCTCCTGACCCTCCGTAGACGCGCGGGGCTGGCCTGGCGGCCCGTCACTCGATGGGAAGCTCCACGTCCAGCTGCTCCTTCGGAGCATCCAGCACCACTGAGGTGTTGGTGCCTTCGATCCCGGGCAGGCCGAGCATGCTCTTGATCTCCCGGTTCATCTGCGACTCGTCCTCGAACCGTCCGATCACCAGGACGTCGAACTCACCGGTGATCTCGTACACGTGCGTAAGGTGCGGGTGCTCGATCAGCGAACGGATGATGGCGGGAAGCGCTTCCCCGCGGGCCTTGATCCGCGTCACGGCGACCAGGCCGAGGCCGAGGGCACGGTAGTCGATCACGGGCCGGTACCCCCGAATCACGCCCGACTCCTCCAGGTCGCGCAGACGGTGGCCCACCGTGCTGGCGGCCACGTCCAGCGCCCTGGCAAGCTGACGGTTCGATCTCCTGGCATCGACCTGAAGCTCCCGGATCAGCCTCCGATCGAGATCCCGATAGGTCATGACCGCTTCCTCTCTATTGACGCCAGGCCGTCGGCCCGGGAGTGTGTCGGTCGTGCACCGGCCTCGACCGGTATCTCGCGACCGAACCCCACGTTTTCATACACATGTCGTAGCGACGGGCAATTTTCGGTCAGTTTCGTGCGAGCCACAAGGGAGTCGCAACCATTCGAACAGAAATGGCGGTCCGTGAGATGATCCGCTTCGCCCCCGTCGTCGGGTGTGTGCTCCTCCTGACGGTCTCACCGACCCGGGCTCGAGCCCAGGAAGCGGGCGGCTCCGAGTGGTTCCCCGGCTCGTTCGTCGTCGCTCCGCTCCGGGCCGCCCCGAGGGAAGTGAAGTTCGCCGGCGGGTTCATCTTCGCGGACCGGGAGCTGGACGACAGCCTGGACGGAAGCAACCTGGAAGCGCAGGTGGACCTCGGGGTGCGCCTCCCGGTGGTTCGATTCCAGGAAGCGGCGTCCGGCCGACCGGCGATCGATCTCGGGTTCGAGGTCGGGGTGTTCACCCGCTTCTTCATGGAATCGCCGCAGAAGGACCAGATCGCGACCGACTACAGGGTGGGATTCCCGTTCGGCCTGGCGGCCGGCATGTGGGACCTCCGACTGACGGCTCTGCACGTCAGCTCGCACTTCGGTGACGATTACCTGGACGAGAACCCCCAGCCGGTGAAGCAGATTTCGCGAGAGGGTTTCGAGCTCCTGGTCGGCGTTCGACCGGGGTTCGATGCCCGGGTCTACGTGGGAGGAGACCTCAACCTCGGGCGGAGCGTGGAGTACGGCGACGCGTATCCCGAGGGGGAGATCACGGTCGAGCGGTGGGCCCTGAGGTTCGGGGCCGAGTGGGACCCCAGTCAGTGGGGAAGCCGACGCATCGCACCGTACGCCGCCGCCAACTTCCAGACCACGGACTACACGGAGCGCCTGGCGACGGACGTCGTGGCGGGAGCCGCCTTTCGGGTCCGCACGGTGCGACTCCTCCTGGGCGCGGAGTTTCACGACGGGCCGTCTCCGATGGGACAGTTCCGTACGATCGATGAGACGTGGTGGGGAGCGTACCTGGAGGTGGAGCTGTGGCCGTTCCAGCCCGTGAGGCCGTCAGACTAGAAGAGGGGGAGCCGATGCTTGAACCACCGATTTCATCGATTCGTCGACTGGAGCAGGGAATCGCGAGTCTCCAGCGCTCCGCGCGGCGAACCCGCCGCCTGGCCGTCGGTGGCTGGCTCGCGGCGGCCGTCCTGGTGCTCCTGGCGTGGTCTCCCCTGGAACCTCAGGACACGGGGAGGATCGTCCAGGTCAGCTCCGGAGCGAATCACACGTGCGCTCTCACATCCGGCGGGCAGGTCTACTGCTGGGGATCGAACGAGTACGGTCAGCTGGGATCGGGGACGACCCGGTTCAACGACCCCACCGGGCGTGGGCGTTGCCTGTCCCCCGCCATCCAGCCCGGGGTCTTCGCGCCGCCCGAGAACGCTCCGATGATCGATTGCTCCGCCAGGCCGGCGCGGGTGCTGCTGCCCTAGCCGGGTCGCGCCGGCCCACCCGGATCACTCGCGCGTCAGGATCTCTTCGAAGAGCGCCAGCGCGCGCGGGTCATCGGTCTGTCCGAGCCAGAACAGCGACGCCTGGACGAGATCCGGGTCCTCGTTCTCCCTCACGACCGTAACGAGGGCGTCGAAACCCGCACCGTCGGGAAGCTGGGAGAGCGCGAACAGAGCCACCTCCTTCACCTCCGTATCGCCGTCCGATGTCACGATGTCCTCGAGACCGGCTCTCGCCTTCTCGCCGGCAAGCTGAGACAGCCAGAAGACGGCGGCTTCGCGAGTATCGGTTTCGAGATCGTCCTCGCGTGCGATGTCGAGCAGGTCCGGCCAGATCACGACGTCGGCGGCCAGGGAGGCGGCGGCAATCGCATCGCCCCCGACGTCGCCATCCGTCTCGCGGGCGAGGGCGAGCAGGTAGGTGGTCGCCTCCGTCGGCCGGACCTCACCGAGATCCGTGTCGTGCGCCTCACGCCTCTCCGCCGTGGGAGCTACCCGCAGGTCGAGGTCCGTGACGCGGCGACCCGTCTTCTCCAGAGAGACCTGAACGGGACCGTGCTCACATCCCCGGTCCCGGTCGGATTCACCCTCATGAAGGTTGATGCCGTGACCGTTCCCGCACACGCCCTCGCGGGCCGGGAACCGGAAGTGCACCGTGCCGTCCGCTGCGGAGGCGATGCGCCGGCCTAGCTCTCCCGATGCCTGCGCCCGAGCGCCGGTCGGAGCGAGCATCGTCCAGAAGGCTGCGGCGCTCACCAGGAGCGCCGCCGTTCCGCCTCTTCGCATGATCCTGCTCACTGTTCCAGGATCTCGAGCAGCACTTCCTGCGCCCTCGGATCCCCCGACTGGCCGATCCAGAACACGGCTTGCTGGCGAAGCTCCGGGTCCTGCTCGGTGCGCGCGATCTGCAGCATCTTGTCGAACGCGGCCTCGCTGTCGATCTGCGTCATGGTGAACAGGATCTGCTCCCTCATTTCGCGGCTTTCCGCCGTGTCGTACATCTGACTGAGCACCGCGACATCCACCTTGCCGGTCTGGCCCGCCATGAAGAGGGCCATCTGACGGACATCCTCGTCCTGGTTCGGATCGCTGAAGATCCCGAGGAGCCAATCGCCGTCCACGGCCCCGGGCATCTGCGTCAGGGCGAAGAGGATCTGGTCCCGCACCTCCGGGTCCTCGACCTCGTCGAACAGCTGCCTCAAGAGCTGCGCGTTCTCCGCGGAGGGATGCTGGGCGAGCCCGTGCACCGCCATGCCCCGCACCTCCGGATCGACGTCCGGGCGCATGGCGTAGTCCCGAAGGATCGGACCGGCGCGCGGGTCGTCCGTCTGGCCGAGGGCGAAGATCGCCTGGCCCTTGATGTCCTCGTCGAGGCTCGGGTCCTCCAGGATCGAGATCGTGGCATCGATGGCGCGTGGATCGTTCACCTGGCTGAGCCAGAAGGCCGCCTGCGCCTTCACCTCCGGATCCGGATCGTTCTGCACCACGTCCACCATCAGGTCCACGGTCTCATCGGAACCGTACTGGCCGAGCAGGAAGATGGCCTGCCCCCGGAGCTCCGCGGTCCCCGGCGTACGGTTCTGCAGCACGCGCTGCAGATACGATACGCCCTTCTCCGGATCCGCCTGCATGAGCGCCTGAAGGGCCATGATCTTGATTTCGGCTTCCCGCTCCGCCCGCTCCTGTACCTCGTGCTGCTGGCGGACCTGCTGTGCTTCGAGCCGCTGGGCCTCCTGTGCGAGCCGCTCGGCGGCCTGTGCGTCTCCCCGTCGGGCCAGCTCTCCCTCGATCCGGATCATCAGCTCCTCGGCGTCACCGTGGGAAGCCGCCTCCGGATACCGTGCCAGTTGCTCGTTCAGCTTCCGGTAGGCGCGGTCGAAGTTGCTCCGCCCGCCGAGCCGGTAGTACGCCAGCGCCTGGTAGTAGAGCGACTCGGCCGCGTACTCGGGCTCCTCCTGCAGAGACTGCTCGAAGAGCTCGATCGCCCGCCGGTACTCCGCCTCGTTCAGTGCTCTGCGGGCGGACCGGTAGAGCGTGTCGGCCCTCGCCTGCATGGCGAGCGAGAGCGCCACGGCGTCGCTTTGCGCCACCTGGAGAGCGTAGGTCGCCCGGGCGAGGCTCGCCTGCGCCATCGCGCTCTCCACTTCCTGCGCCTCCTGGCCATCCGCGCGGCCGGGCCACGACAGGACCGCCAGGCAGAGCAGAATCCCCGATCCCTTCATCCTCTTCCTCGACATCGTTCTCTCCCTTTGTCCGTGCCTGTTACAGTCCCACCGTCGCCGGCCCGGTCGCCTGCGCGGCCTTGAGCCGGAACAGCAGCTGACTGGATTCCAGTCCTTCATCGATGATCTCCACTTCGTCCGGATCCCCTACTCGCAGCTGGACGATCTGCGCGAGCACGAGTTCCAGGTCCCCGAGCAGCACCCGCAGCTCCGGGTCTCTCCCGGCCGGCGAGTCGATCAGCAACCGGGTGTCCGTGAGGAGCCGTCGCGCCCAGGTGCCGAGGTCGTCGTCGACCTGCTCGGAACGCGCATCCACGCGGAACATGGTCAGGAAGTCCGCCGTGCGGTTGAGGTGCCGGGCGGCAGCCACGCGATACGAGCGCGGCACCTCCCCACCCGCCTCCGGCCTCGAGGCGGCGTCTCCGCCGGCCACGGCCGCGGGCGTGTTCGGCCCCTTCTCCGCCACGGTCTCCGCCGGCGAAGGCGCTTCTCCGATCGATCCGCGTCCGAGGACCACGCCGATCACCAGCGCCGCCGCGACGGCAGCCCACCAGGGCCGCGGCCGGAAGCGATCGATCGGCACGACGACGGCTTCCTCTTGCCCCGGGCTCTTCGCCGGTCCGCGGGCGGCCCTCGCCGCCTGGATCACCGCCCACATCTCGTCCCGAGGGGTCTCGGGCGGAGTGTGGTACGACTCCCTCGCCGCTCTCGCCACGCCGGAGTCGAAACGGTCGATCTCGCTCTCTTCCATTTCGTTGTCGTGCTCATGACGGTCGTTCATGCCACTACTTCCTCCGCGAAGTCCGCAAGATCTGCGCGGAGCTTCGCCCGGGCCCGGGACAGCTGGGCCTTCGACGTCCCGGTCGCCACGCCGAGGGCGCCGGCGATCTCTTCGTGGGTGTACCCTTCCACATCGTGCATCACGAATACGGTGCGGTACCCATCCGGAAGATCGTCGACCGCCTGCCGCAGTCGGTCCCTCAGGTCCGGCTCGGCTCGGGGCTGGCCGCCCTTCACCCTCCGGGCCTTCTCGAGATCGACTTCCGACGTCCGAAACTTCTTCACTTTCCTCAACCCGTTCAGGACCACCGAAGTGGTCACGGTGTGCATCCACGTCGACAGGGCCGAGTCGCCCCGGAACGTGTCCAGCTTGTCGAAGACGCGGATGAAGGCCTCCTGCGTGAAGTCCTGGGCCAGGGCATCGTCACCGGTCATCCGGTAGGCGAGCCGGTAGACCCGATCCACGTGAGCGTCGTACAGGGCGCGCTCCGCCTCGGGATCTCCCTCCCGTACTCTGGCAAGAAGCTGTGACTCGTCCACTCGCTCGAGCTCTTCCTGTCGCCGCTCATCGACTCCCGCCGGGCCCTTCCCGGCGCCTTCAACCGATCGGACACGACGACGTGGGAAACCGTTGCGTCAAGGTACGCCACCACCCCGGCATTGCGCCTCCATCGACCGCCGGGTTTGGCAGCCCCTCCGGCCTCATCTAGTTTTGGGGCGTTGCACACCCGAGGGTGCCACCTGAACAGCGGACGACCATGAGCCTGATCCACGAGCTCGAGGCGCTGCAGGCCGAGCGCGGACACCTGGAAACGGACGACCTGCGGGAGCTCGCCGCACGGCTGTCGGTCCCGCAATACCGACTCCAGGAGCTGGTGTCGTTCTATCCGCACTTCCGCACGACGGCGCCAGCACCCGTGCAGGTCTCGGTCTGCCGCGACATGAGCTGTCACCTCGCCGGAGCCGACGGGCTGGCGACCCGTCTCCGCGCCGCCCTGTCGGATGATCCAGGTGTCGAGATCGAGGAATCCTCGTGTCTCGGGTGCTGCGAGAGGGCGCCGGGTCTCCGCATCAACGGGGTGCCGGTCCGAGCGTCGGATCTGGACGCGATCGTGACCACGATTCGAGAGGGAGGACCGAAGCGGGAGCTCCGCCCGCATCGCGCGTGGAAGCTCGATCCGCACGGAGACGCGGAGAGCGCCTACGAGGGGATCCGCATGGCGCTCGCCCAGGCGGACCCGGACGAAGCCGCGACACGCCTCATCGGGGAGCTGGAGAAGAGCGGCCTTCGCGGCATGGGCGGAGCCGGATTCCCCACCGGCCTCAAGTGGAAGCTGGTGCGGGGCGAGACGGCCACGCCGAAGTACGTGGTGTGCAACGCGGACGAGAGCGAGCCCGGCACCTTCAAGGACCGGGTCATCCTGGAGGACCTGCCCTACCTGGTGATCGAGGGGATGATGCTGGCCGGGCTCACGGTCGGCGCCTCACGCGGCATCGTCTACCTGCGGCACGAGTACCACGACGCCCGGGAGGCGCTCGAACGCGAGATCACCCGTGCCCGGGAGATCGGCTGGCTGGGAGAGGACATCCTGGGCAGCGGATTCGACTTCGACGTCGAGGTGTTCATCTCCCCCGGCGGATACATCCTCGGAGAGGAGACGGCACTCCTCGAAGCCCTCGAAGACCGCCGCGGCGAGCCGCGAAACAAGCCACCCTTCCCGGGTCAGAAGGGCCTCCACCACCTGCCCACGCTGATGAACAACGTGGAGACGTTCGCGCACGCGGCGGCGATCGCGGCCGAAGGGGCCGACTGGTGGATGGAGCACGGCGTCCACGGGAGCGCGGGCCTCAAGTTCGTGGCCGTATCGGGTCACGTGGAACGACCCGGCGTGTACGAGATCCCGATGGGCACGACCGTCGCGGAGTTGATCGAGATCGCGGGAGGCGTGAGCGGTGGACGCGCCCTGAAGGCCTTCGCCCCGGGCGGAGCCTCGTCGCATTTCCTGCCGGCGGACCGGGTCGACACCCCGATGGATTTCGATCCGCTGGCCAGGGCCGGTAGCATGATGGGCTCGGGGGCGCTCGTGGTGGTCAGCGAGGGCACGCCACTCCTTCCGCTGGCCGCGAACATCGTCCGGTTCTTCCGAAACGAGTCGTGCGGCAAGTGCGTCCCGTGCCGCGACGGCACGGAGAAGGCGACCGCGATGCTCGAGCGGGCCGTGGAGACGGGCGAGGACATCGACATGGAGGTGATCGACCGACTCAACCTCCTGCTCACTGAGACCTCGATCTGCGGGCTGGGGTACGTCGCGCTCAATCCGCTTCTGTCGGTCGCCCGGCACTGGCCCTCGGAGGTACCGGGGGCCCCCGGAAACGGAGGTTCAGCGTGATCGCTCGCCAGATCGTCCTCGCGTTCGGGTGGCTCGTGATCGGGACGGGCGGCTGGGTCCTGATCCAGCCGAGCGGTCTGGTCGACCTCGCGAACGTCTTCCTGAGACCCGAGCGACTGTGGATCGTCATCGGACTCCGGCTGGCCATCGGTGCGCTCATGTGGATATCGGCCGCTGCGTCGCGCACCCCGCGGACCCTCAAGGTTCTCGCAGCTCTGATGATCGTCTCCGGACTCGCCATTCCCATGGTCGGGCTCGAGGGAGTGCGCTCGATCGCGGATTGGGGCGCCGGGCTGGAGCCGGTGGCTCTCCGGCTGGTCGGAGTCATCACGCTGGCCTTCGGGGGATTCATCGTCTGGTCTCTCTGGCCGAGGAACAGCAGGGCATGAGCGAGGGAGCGGTGGAGACCCGGGTCCGACTCACGATCGACGGCCGGGAGGTGGAGGTCCCGTCCGGAACCACCGTGTGGGAGGCCGCCCGCGACGCCGGCATCGAGATCCCGGTCCTGTGCCATGATCCACGGCTGCCCCCGGTCGGCGTCTGCCGCGTCTGCCTGGTGGACGTCGGTGAGAAGAAGCTCGCCGCCTCGTGCGTCCGGGAGGTAGCCGACGGAATGACGGTCACCACCCGGAACGAGAAGATCGATGCCTGCCGGAAGGGGCTGACCGAGCTGCTTCTCTCCGACTATCCAGCCGACTCCGCTTCGGACTCGAAGACCGGGCAGGACGAGCTGCTGGCGCTCGCCCACGAGTACGACATCCCGTGGCCGCCCCCGGGAGCTGGCGGCGACGGCCAGCGCACGGCGCCGGTGACCGGGATCCCTTCCGGCAACGGGCGCCCGATCGACGCGTCTTCGCCGGTGATCCGGGTGGATCACCAGGCCTGCATTCTCTGTGACCGCTGCATCCGGGCGTGCGACGACGTGCAGGTGAACGCGGTGATCGGCCGCACGGGCAAGGGCTACCGCACCCGGATCGGGTTCGATCTCGACGACCCGATGGGCGCCAGCACCTGCGTGGCCTGCGGCGAGTGCGAGAAAGTCTGTCCCACGGGCGCCCTGTCGCTGGTCCAGCTCGCCGAGGATGCGACGGCCGGTGACGGTTCGGTCCTGCCGTCCCGGTCCGACCTCCAGCCGGTGGACTCCGTCTGCCCGTATTGCGGCGTGGGGTGCGCGATCCGCTATCACGTGGACGTGGAGCGAAACCGGGTCGCGTACGCCGACGGCCGCGCGAGCCCGGTGAACGAGGAACGGCTGTGCGTGAAGGGGCGCTACGGGTTCGACTACGCGCATCACCCCCAGCGCCTCACGGTCCCGCTGATTCGAAAGGAATCGGCATACCCCAAGGGACCGCTGTCCCCCGAGGTCACGGAGCCGGACCAGAAGAAGAGGCGCAAACCGGGTGGCCTGGTAGACTACGAGCACGTGCTGCCGCACTTCCGGGAGGCCACGTGGGAGGAGGCGCTGGAGCTTGCCGGGCGACGACTGAGGGAGATCAAGGAGCGACACGGCTCCTCGGCGATGGCCGGGTTCGGCAGCGCCAAGTGCAGCAACGAGGAAGCGTACCTGTTCCAGAAGCTGATCCGCGCCGGTTTCGGGACGAACAACATCGACCACTGCACCCGCCTGTGTCACGCCTCCTCGGTGGCCGCCCTTCTCGAGGGGATCGGATCCGGCGCCGTCACCAACGTGTTCGGCGATGTCAGCAACGCCGAGGTGGCGCTCATCACGGGATCGAACACCACGGCGAACCACCCCGTCGCCGCCACGTTCATGAAGCAGGCGGCGAAGGAGGGAAAGACGAAGATCATCGTGGTCGAGCCGCGCCGCATCGACATGGCGGACCACGCGGAGATGTTCCTGCAGATCCGTTCGGGAACGGACGTCGCCTTCTACAACGCAGTGATGCACGTGCTGATCGAAGAAGATCTCGTCGACCACGACTTCATCCGCACGCGAACGCGGGACTTCGAGTCGCTGAAGGCCCGGGTCGAGAAGTACGACCCGGAGATGGCCTCCGAGATCTGCGGCGTGCCCGCTGACGAGATTCGTCGGGCCGCGCGGCTGTTCGGTGAAGCGAAGACGGCGATGGTGTTCTGGGGCATGGGGATCGCCCAGAGCGTGCACGGAACGGACAACGCCCGCTGCCTGATCGCCCTCATGCTGATGACCGGCAACGTCGGAAGGCCGGGGACCGGTCTCCATCCGCTTCGCGGCCAGAACAACGTGCAGGGCGCCTCGGACGCGGGACTCATCCCGATCGTGTACCCGGACTACCAGGCGGTCGGGGACCCGGAGGTGAGGGCGAAGTTCGAGGCCGCCTGGGGCGTGGAGCTCGACCCCGACCCGGGTCTCACCGTCGTGGAGATCATGGGCGGCGCGCTCGCCGGAGACATCAAGGGGATGTACATGATGGGCGAGAACCCCTTCCTCTCGGATCCCAACGTCAACAAGGTCCGGAAGGCGCTCGCCAACCTCGAGTTCCTGGTGGTCCAGGACATCTTCCTTACCGAGACGGCCGAGTTCGCGGACATCATCCTCCCGGCCACCACACACCTGGAGAAGGTGGGCACGTATACCAACTCCGATCGGCGGGTCCAGGTGGGGCGCAAGGCGCTCGACCCGCCCGGACAGGCGCGGGAGGACTGGCGGATCGTCTCGGAGCTCTCGACGGCGTTCGGCTACCCGATGGCGTACGACTCACCGGCGGAGGTGTTCGACGAGATGACGTCGCTGGCCCCTTCGTACGCAGGCCTCACCCACGAGAACCTCGGCCTGACCGGCAAGCTGTGGCCCTGCCCCGATCTCGAGACGGATGGAGTCGCCGTCCTGTTCGGCGATTCGTTCCCGACCCCGGATGGCCTCGGGCGGTTCGTGCCGGCCGAGTTCACGCCCGCCGCCGAGCCCCCGGACGAGGAGTACCCGTTCGTACTCAACACCGGACGCCTCCTCGAACACTGGCACACCGGCACCATGACCCGCCGGTCACGGGCCCTGCACGCCATCGCGCCCGAGGCCAGGATCGAAGTCCACCCGGACGACATCGCGGCCCTCGGCGCCCGGGACGGCGGACGGGTGAGCGTCTCCTCCCGTCGAGGCTCCATCACCCTGACCGTCTTCGCCTCGAAGACGCTCCTCCCCGGTAGCGTGTTCATTCCGTTCCACTTCCGCGAAGCCGCCGCGAACGTCCTCACGTACGATGCACTCGACCCGTACGGAAAGATCCCCGGGTTCAAGTTCTGCGCGGTTCGCCTCACGCCGGTCGACTGAGGCCGTTCGTGCCGGGATCGTAATCCCGTGCGTCCCGGCGGCGGGATTGACAGTGCGTGTCGTTCGTGGCTAGCCTCGAGGGCGATCTTCCCGGGGCGACGTGGAAGATCAGCCTTGACACGAGCGGCGCTCCGAGGCGCCGACCTCCGATACAGAATGTTGTCCCGAGCGCCGGGTGAGCCGGCGTTCTTTTCCGCTCCCGGTGCTGCCGTGACCACTCGAGCTGGCACCGCCGGCGAGCGCCCATCCGCAAGGAGGATTGGATGCTACGTCGTTTCATGCTGTTCGCCGTCGCCATGTTCTTCATCTGGCCCGGCGCCGGAATCGCGCAGGAAGAGGAAGCCCCCCTTCCCATGCTGATGATCAGCTCGTGGAAGTGCGATTTCGGCGACATGGGAGCGATCGGGCAGGACTGGGAAGCCCTCGGCACCGCCGCCGCCCAGGCCGCGGTGGATGCCGGACTGTGGTATTCGGCGGGCGTCTATTACCACAACTGGGCCGATGAGTGGAACGTCAACTTCTGGGCCGTGGGCGAGAGCGAGGCGACCCTCATCGAAGGCCAGGATGTATCGAACGACGCGTACGAGGAAGCCGCCGGTGACGAGGGTCTCAACCTGTGGGACCACTGCAGCGAGCATAAGGACGGCTTCTATCAGCTCGCCAACGGCACGGACTCCGAGGCCGACGCGCCGGGGCCGGAGATGGCCATGAGCTCCTGGAAGTGCACCGACGTCGGTGCCGTCTGGGAGGGCTGGGACGACTACATGCGTGCCAAGGCGCAGGCCGTCGTGGATGCGGGCACGTGGACGGACGCCGGCATGTTCGTGCACGCGTGGGCCGGGGAGTGGAACGTCAACTTCTATTACATGGCCGACGACATCCCCTCGATCCTGGCCGGCTGGGAAGCCATGATCGAATCCATGGATGATGATGCGCCGGACATCACCGAGTACTGCTCCGAGCACAAGGACGGATTCTACTCGTTCGGCACCACGGTGGCGGGCGACTGAATCGGCGCTTCCGCGGAAGCAGCTGACATGAGCGAGCGGCTGGAGCACGCTCTGCTCCATACGACAAACGGGGCGGCCAACCTGGCCGCCCCGTTCTCTTTGCTCGCCGTCCGGTCGGATGGCGCCGCCGTGACCCGGTGGCGCATGTCCGACTGGAACTCGACCGTCTACATGTCGTCGGGAACGTAGGACATGCTCTCGACGTAGCCCGAACTGCTGTGCTCCCAGTGACTGATCAGGGGCTCCCACTCCGCGGTCAGCGCATCCAGGTCGTCCTGGGCGCCCGCGGCCTCCACCAGGTCATCCCACGCCTCGTCGGCGTAGAACTCCGCCAGGCTGGGCGCCATGAACACCCAGATCATCCGCTCGTCCCCGATCCGGGTCCTGAAGGCCCGGACGCCATACGGGTAGCCGATCCTCTCGAGAAAGGCCACGAAGCCCCGGGCGTTCTCCATCCACGCCTCTTCGTTGGCGAAGCTCGTGAGCCACTCGAAGTGCACGTGGTTCGCCCCCACGTCGGAATAGCCTTCCGGCCAGTAGGTCAGCGACGGGATGCTCTCCACGACCTCGGTCTTCGTCGTGTAGGGGACCGCCGCCATTTCTTCGTAGAACTCGTTCCGGAGCTCCTCGCCCGGGGTGCCGTCGAACTCTCGCCATAGCTGCATCGGATCGTCGAAGTACGCGAAGTCGGCGATCGGGTAGTACAGCGTGAACCCGGCATTGTGGCTCCAGAAGTGCCACTCCTTGTCCTCGATCCCGGCCGCCTCGGCGGCCGCCTTCAGCTTCTCGGCCGCCGCCCGGTATGCACGGCGTTGGGCCGGGGCCACCTCGACGTGCATCACCATGGCCAGATCTCCCTGCTCCATCTCCTGCGCCGCGGATGGAACGGGGCTGAGGGGCAACATCAGCGCCGCGGTACAGACAGCGGTAACGAGTCTTCGCATGCGGATACTCCTTGGATCTGTTCGAATGGAAACGACCGCGCGCTCGCGGTCCGGAATGTCCGACGGGGCTCGTGAATCCGTTCATCCGGCGCGGGCCCCCGGAGGAGGGCCCGGAGGCCCGCGCTTACAGCCTCGGTCGCCCTACCGTACATAAATCGCCCGCCGATGTGAAGTGCGCAGCGCCGCAACACCGATGTGAGAAGGGGCCGGCTTTCGCCGACCCCTCCCGTTCCGGGCGCCCAGCTCCTTCCGCCCGGTCATGCTCCATGCGTTGTGGGTTCCAGGTTACTCGCCCTGGATCTGGATCTTCCGGGCCAGCGCCTCGGCCGCCTTCGGCATCTTCACCGTCAGGACGCCCTTGTTGAACGCGGCCTCGACCCCATCGGCATCGATCGTGTGCGGGATCGAGAAACTGCGCGAGAACTTGCCCCACGAGCGCTCCCGGAGGTGATAGTTGCCCTTCTCCTCGTCACGCTCGATGGTGCGCTCTCCGGAAATGGAGAGAACGCCCTTCTCCACCGTGAGCTCCACGTCATTCTGCCGGAATCCGGGGAGATCCATCTCGAGCACGAACTCGTTCTCGGTCTCGTAGAAGTCCGCTTCCGGACCGCTCGGAGTCATGTGAAGCTGGCGGCCGAAGAACTCATCCATCAGACGATCGGCATCCCAGCGAAGCTCCGGGAACGGACGAAAAACGGTCGTCGAGCGGCGTCGGGTCGGGAGAGTCATGTCGTCCTCCTTGGTCTTGGTTTGGTTCCTGATCGTATCTGCCGGCCACGTGTCCGAGCCGGCCCAGGTTTCTGCTTTCGCGCTCACTCCTGCTCGGTGGGCGCTCGCTCGTTGCGCCAGAAGAAAATGCAACCGTCGTGCCGGATTTTGGGCACGAGAATCTGCATTTTTGGCGTTTTGCCCGGGATCGGTCGGTCAACTTGATCGAGCCGAGAGTCAAAACGGCAGAGGATGGCGCTCGCGAGACGTGCGTGGGGGCGTTGCCTGCGGTGGCGATCAGGGTTTGTCGGGCTATATTGTGGCCGCCGCAATACGGCCCCGTAGCTCAGGAGGATAGAGCGTCGGATTCCTAATCCGAAGGCCGCTGGTTCGAGTCCAGCCGGGGTCACTGTCTCGCTTCGCTCGACGGCGAGTCCAGCCGGGGTCACTCAATCGTTACCGAGACGCCTCCAGTCCCACCGCAGATGCGAGTCGCGCGAGAGCGGCCACGGAGTCGACTTCGAGTTTGTTCATCAGGCTCCGGCGATGGCGCTTCACCGAGCGATCTGAGATTCCGAGATCGCGGGCGATCTGCTTGTTCAGGCGTCCGCGCAACACATGCGTCAGTACGTCCTGCTCACGCGGCGTCAGCCGGTCGAAGCGTGACCGTAGTCCAGCCAGCCGGGTCCGTTCCTCGCGCTGGCGCGCGTCGCGTTCCAGCGCCCGTTCGACGGCGGCGAGCAGCGTCTCGGCCGGGGCCGTCTTGGCCAGAAAGTCCTCCGCGCCGCCGCGCATTGCGGTCACGCTCGTGGGAACGTCACCGTGCCCCGTCAGAAAGATGATCGGCAGGGGATTGTGCGACTGCGCGAGCGCCTGTTGAAGCTCGATGCCGTCCACCTCCGGCATCTTCAGGTCCGTGATGACGCAGCCTGCGGCGTCGAAGGGAAGTCGAGCGAGAAAGTCGCCGGCGGTTGAGAAGCACTCGACGCGATACCCTGACGCGCGCACCAGGCGTTCCATACTCACCAGGTGCGACTCGTCATCGTCCACGATGAAGACGGTCTGCGTCGTCTCGCTCACGTTCCGCTCCCTGTCGGAGCCTCGCGGAGCGTGAATCGGAAGATCGTTCCTCCCTCCGGATTCGCTTCGGCCCAGATGCGGCCCCCATGCGCCTCGACGATGGCCCGGGATATCGCGAGTCCCAGGCCGGTGCCCTCCGGCTTCGACGAGTAAAACGGATCGAAGATATCGGTCCCGTCTTCTGACGGCGGGACCCCCGTACCACGGTCGATCACTGCGAATTCGATCTCCCCGCTCTCATCCGGGGAGACATGGAGACGGATCTTCCGACGGGCGGTATCCTGCTGCCCGACCGCATCCAGGGCGTTGACGATAAGATTCAGGATCACCTGCAGGACATGTACGCGGTCTCCAAGGACATCGGGCAGTCCGGGCTCGACCTCCACCTGCAGGGATGCGGCCCGCGCCTCGAACTCGGATCGAACGAGCGCCTCGACCTCGCGCAGGAGAGGATCGACCGCGAACTCCTCGAGGGCCAAGTCGCTCTGTTTGAGGAGGGTGCGCAGCCGGTCGATGATCGTCGTGGCTCGCCGATCGTCGCGGAGAATGTCCCTCACGATGGCCCGCAACTCGTCGAGCTCGACCGGCTCCTTCCGAAGCAGAAGCTCGGCCGCCTCGGCATTTCGCAGGACGGCGCCAAGAGGCTGACTCAGCTCGTGCGCCAGGGTCGACGAGAGCTGCTCCACGGTCGAGACCCGCTGGACCTGCGCTAGCTGGATTCGTCTCATCTCCAGCTCGGTCTCGGCCCGCTTGCGGCCCGTGATGTCCCGGGAAGCGCCGCGAACCAGTACGGGCCGAACCTGGCCGTCACGTTCGACGGTGCCGTGCAGGGACAGCCATCGAATCGTCCCGTCCTCCGCCTGCTGCCGGCATTCCACGAGAAACTCGTCTTCTCCGGACAGCGCGCGGCCCACGGCTTCCCGTGTCAGGTCCCGATCGTCCGGGTGAACGGACTCGAAGAATTCGTCGGGCGTCATGCGAACG
>NZ_JBZQEK010000010.1:0-29401 GCF_058719085.1 Candidatus Benthicola sp. | reverse complement strand
GCCGGTACAGCAGGAAGGTGTTGATCGCCTCCCCGGGAGCCAGCACCTGCACGGTGCTCCCGACGCCGCCCGAGATCGTCGGGCCGGCCAGGATCTGCTCGGCCGTGGATGCGTTCGGGTTGATGGCCGTGAGCTCGTTCACGTTGTAGGAAACGTTGAAGTTGCCGTCCCACGTGAAGCCGTCACCGCGGCCCTCGATCAGCCCGGCGTTCAGGGTGAACTCGAAGCCCTTGTTGTTCATCGTGCCGATGTTCGTCGTCACCACGTTGGAGAGGTTCGATCCACCGGCCACGTACACGTCGAAGATCAGGTCGTCGGTGTTCTTGGTGTAGAACTCGAACGACCCCCAGAACCGGTCCTGATTGATGCCGTAATCGAAGCCGAGGTTCCAGGATTCCGTCGTCTCCCACTTGATGTTCGGATCCGCGGCGCTCGGCCGGACCGTGCTCACGAACCCGTCTCCGAACTGGTACCGAACGAGCGGGTCGCCGAACACGTAGTCCTTGTACTGCTGGTAGTTCGGGAAGGCCTGGTTCCCGTTGATGCCCCACGACACGCGGAGCTTCAAGTTCGAGAGCCAGTCGGCCCCGTCCATGAACGACTCTTCCGACATCCGCCACGCCACGGCGGCGGAGGGGAAGTTACCCCACTTGTTGCCATCGCCGAACTTCGAAGAGCCGTCCGTTCGGAAGGTGGCCGTGAGCAGGTACTTGTCCTTGTAGCTGTAGTTGCCGCGCAGGAACCAGGAGGCGACCGCGCTCTCGTCCGTGGTCAGGAAGGTGCGCTCGAGCTCCGCGGAGGGAATGCCATCCACGCCGAGGAGGTCCGTGCTCAGCTGCTGCGCGTAGAACGACGGATACTGGCCGTCCAGGTGGTAATAGGCGTACCCACCGGTGACGTTCAGCGAGTTCGCGTCCCAGTTCGTGTTGTAGGTGAGGTACGTGTCGAGCGAGTATCCGAACTGGTTCGGGGTCGAACGGCTGACCGTACCGTTGAGGCCCCGGTTCACCTGATTCTTGTTGATGGACGGGGCGAACGTGCGCCTCTCGGAGTTGGTGGCGTCGTATCCGGCGCGGCCGGTGAGCGACAGGCCATCCAGCCACGGGAGCGCGTACTCGGCCGTCACGTTTCCGATGCTGCGGTAGGTGGTGCCTTCATCCACCACCGTCTCCAGCTCGCCCAGCGGGTTCACTCCGGCGAGCGGATCGTCCCACTCGAAGAACCCGGCGTACGGGCTCGCCGAATCGTACACGGGCTGCGTGGGTGCGAAGTTGTTGGCAGCCCCCACGACGAGCCCCGGCGTGAACTGATCGTCGTTTCTCGAGCCCAGGACGGACGCCTGCAGGCTGAGCCGGTCGTTGAACAGGAGCTGGTTGTAGGCCAGGTTCAGCGACACGCGCTGCGTCTCGGAGGCCTTGATCACGCCCTGCTGGTTCAGGTAGCCGAGCGCGACCCGGAAGCTCAGCTTCTCGGCCCCGCCCGCCACGGCCAGCGTCCCCTCGCCTCCGAAGGCGTTCTGGTACACGGCATCGCGCCAGTTCGTGTCGGCCGTGCCGAGGTAGATCAGCTGCTGCGGTGCCTGCGCCGCGACCACGTCGCGGAACTGCTGGGTGGTCAGGAGGTCCGGACGACCCGAGACGTTCGACCCGGAGAAGTTCCCGGTGAAGGTCACCTGCGTCTGTCCCGCGGAGCCCTTGCCCGACTTCGTGGTGATGAGCACCACGCCGTTCGCTCCCTGCGACCCGTAGATCGCGGTCGCCGAGGCGTCCTTCAGGACCGTGAAGGACTCGATGTCATCGGGATTCAGGAAGTTAAGCGGGTTCCGCCCGGAGGAAAGACCGCCGCCGACCGGGATCGGCACGCCGTCGATCACGTACAGCGGCTCGTTGCTCGCATTGACCGAGGTTCCGCCCCGGATCCGCATCGAGATGCCGCCGCCCGGCTCGCCGCCGTTGGCCTCGGTGACCTCGACGCCGGCCACCTTACCCCGGATCAGCTCCTCGGCACTCACCACGCGGCCGGTGTTGAAGGCCTCAGTCGGGACTTCCGTCACGACCCCGGTGAGGTCCTTCGTCTCCGTCTCACCGTAGCCGATGGCGATGATCGGGTCCATTTCCATGGGCGCCACGTACATCTGCACGGGCACCTCGGTTTCGGCGCCGGCCGCGACCGTGATCTGCGTCGTGAACGGCCGGTACCCGATCAGCGTCGCTTCCAGCTGATGGATGCCCGCCGGCACGTTCTGGATCAGGAAGAAGCCGCCGGAGCCGCTCAGGACCGACTGACCCGCCACGGTGACCGTGACGTCGGCCAGCGGAGCCGCGAAGCCCGCGTCCGTGACCCGGCCACGGACCGTGCCGGTCCCCTGCGCGTGCAGCTGACCGGCGAGCGCCACCGTAGCGACGAGCGCCATCAGCCAGTGTCGAACGTTCTTCGGATTCATGTGACTGCCTCCGCGGGTGAGAAATCATGCGGTGCCGCCCGGACACGATCGCGCCCTGAGACAAACTGTCCGCACTTGAGCAAGACTGTCAAGATCATGCTCGGCATGAGTCGATGTAACTCTGCTTCTTACAGTATTTTACGACGTCCGAATGGATATACTATGGGCAAGAGATGTGCCCGCGGAAGTTGGGGGGCTCCGGGGCGCTACGGCGCGCGCGCGTCCGTCGAAATCGGCTCGAGGTGGAAGCGGTTCAGACGCTGCACGTCGTACTCGTCGCGGACGATCGCCCACACCGTGTCGCCCCGGAAGACGGGGGGAGGCCAGCGGGGGGAAAAGCCCTCGGGGGCCGACACGCGGCCCAGGTATTCGCCGGTCGGCTCGAACACGTCGAAGCGCACCGGCTCGCGAAATGGGACGACGGCGCGGTTGAGGCGCTCCTCCTCGGCCTTCTGCTCGGCGGGGTCCATGTACCGGCGGGATGGAGACGGCACCTGCACCCAGATGCGGCCATCGTCGGCTGCGTGGAACTGCCAGTAGGCCGGCTTGTGACCGGGAATCGGAGGGCCGTTCCACTTCCAGCCCGGATAGCTCCGGCGGAAGTTGTCGGTGGCCGCCTCGCGCTCGGCGTCCGCCTCGGCCGGATCGACCGGCACGGCGTCCCAGGATTCTCGGGCGATCCGCAGGACGCCCTCGGGCCGCAGGAGGTCGAAGGAGTACTCCTCGTTGATCCCGACGATGAAGTAGCCCTCGGGGCTGTAGACCTCGACCTGCTGCGGACTGAACGGCACGTGGTTGATGCTGGTGCTCCCCTCCTTCTGCGCCGAGATCTGCGCCGACTCGTAGCCGAGGTCGGGGGTGAGGACCGTATCGACCGTGCCGTCCGGGTGGTAGCGGGCCAGGCCGGATTTCCACTCGAACACCGAGACCCCGAGGTTGACGACCGTGGGCGTCGACACGATGCCGGACGTCTCGGCAACCATCGGGTTGCTCGTGTTGAAGCTGCCCGCGATCCGGTAGAAGCCGACGTACTCGCCGTCCGGTGAGTAGAGCGTGATGCGTCCGGTCCCCGGGTCTCGAAGCGCCACGCGTCCATCGGGCAGGATCGCGAGGCCGGAATCCGGCTGTTTGTACTCGCCCGGTCCCTCCCCTTCCCGGCCGATGTCCCGCAGCCACTTCCCGTCCCGGCCGTACACGCGGAGGACCGGAACGTGTGAGTCGAACAGGTAGATTCGCCCCTCGGCGTCCACGTCGAAGGCACGTACGCTCCCGAACTGGTACTCGGGCTCCCCTTCCAGCACGCCGATGCTGAGGTCGGAGACCAACTCCCGATCCGAATCCCACACCTGTCCCCCGATCGTCGTCACCACGATCGTGTCGCCGACCGTGTCGACAGCCGCCTGCCAGCGCTCGGCGGACGCGGCGTCGTCCGACGCGCCCCCGCACGACACGGAGAGCGCCGACGCCAGCAGCAGGATCGGAGTGAGACGGGTGAGCCATACGGAGCGCGACGCGCAACGTGACGGCGGTACGGCGAGTCCTGGCATCAAGGCCTCCGGCGGATCGAATCCCGGGAGGGCGGCCCGGCTCGAGAGTGACCGCCCATGAAGCTTCGTCGCCCCTTAGACACGCTCGGTGGCCGGAGCGTTGGCGCGCGGTCTGCCGGTCAGCCGCGCTGCTGCAGGATCTCCTGAAGACGGTTCCGCGCTTCCTCCACCTGCGGCTGGAGCTCCGGGTCCGCATCCTGCCAGAAGTCGATCAGGCGGGCGTACAGCGAGGCCGCCTCGTCGAGGTCCCCGGCCTCGTCCCTCAGGCGCGCCAGCTCGAGTACGGCGATCGGCCGGTCGATCAGGGAGCGGAGGTAGACCTCGGCCGCCTCTTCATCGCCCAGCTCCAGGTTGAGGTCGGCGGCCCATTTCCGAAGGAGCTGGTTGAGCGGGTTCATGAACTGCCACCCGGTCGCCTCCTGCTGCAGGGGCTCGATGCGCGCGAGCGCGCCCGCCGGATCCCCCGTCGCCCACTGCGCCCGGGCCTCCGCCATCTCCGATGCCCGGCGCACGAACCGGGCGGTCGCCGAGTCTCCGGAGGCTTCGAGGAAATCGGCCTGATCGCGCCACCTCCGTGTGACGGCCAGAACATCCTCCTCCTGCCCCCGCTCCGCCGCCAGGAAGATCCTGGGCAGCACGAAGGGGCCCTGCAGCGCCGTGTCCGCGGGCGTCAGCGCGAGCTCGGAGGCCATGACCGGTTCGGGAACCGGAAGACCCGACACGTGGGCCAGGTAGACCTGGAACGGACGGGTGAACGCCACTGTCTCGTCCTCGAATACCTGCCAGAAGTCGTCCCAGCGACCCCGGTTCATCGCGATGCTCTGGCTCGCGATCAGAAGGCTGAACTCGGAGTCCTCGTCCAGCCCCCCCTTCAGCAGGCGGCGGATCGCCTCGGCCCGGATCGCCTGCATGGACGGGTTCCTCAGGTCCGCCGTGACCGTGGCGAGCGCGTTGCGGTCGCGGAAGGAGGCCGTGTCCAGCACTGCGAGGGCCGACTCCCGGGCGGCTTCGTCCCCGAACGCGAGGTCGAAGGCCAGCTCGTTCGATCGCAGGGTGGGGCTCGACGGAGAGATCGCGCGAAAGGCATCGATCCGCCGGCGCACCAGGGCGCTGTCGCCGAGGGCGAAGGCGTTCTCGATCAGGTGAATGTGCGTCGGACTCAGGGTGGGATCGAGCTCGATGGCCCGTCCGAACGCCCGCTCCGTCTCGGCCGGGGCATCCGCGAGCGCCTGATACCCGAGGTGGTAGTAGGTGTCTCCGAGCCCGTACCACGCCTCGACGTCGTCCGGATACTTCCGGGTCGCCTCTCCCAGGATCTCGAGCGCTTCATGCACGTCCCCACGCAGGAACGCGACGTTCCCCTCCACGAGGAGCCGCTCGCGCTCCGGAAGTCGGTCCGCCAGACGCAGGGCAGTCCGATGGTGACCGCCCGTACCGCCACTGCCCCTCTCCCACCCGTACGCCTTCGAGACCCTGTAATGCGCCATGGCGAAGGTGGAATCGATTCCGATGGCGCGTTGATACGCCTCGATCGCTTCGACGAATTCCGATCGGCGGTAATGGGCCTCGCCCTCCAGATAAGCCTTGAGCGCGTCCACCGAGGTCGTGGTCAGGCGCGCGAGGTCCACGCGGCTCGTCTCGGCATCGTCGGGCGTCGGCGTCACTCCCGCGATGGCCACCGTGAAACGGTCGATCAGGGCGAAGGCGCTGTCCCCCTGCACGGACCCGACCTCTCGCGCCTGCCCGAGACGCTGACCCGTCTCCACCTCGTACACGTCGGCCGACGCCTGCGTGCGGTCCCCGGCCGTCACCAGGTCCCCGATCACGGCGTAGCGCGCACCCGACTGGCGGGCCACATCCAGCGCCGTAGCGAGATCGGGCTCCGCATTCGCGCCCACTTCCGCGTCCCACCGGGCGAGCACCGTGCGGCTCGAGATCGTCCGGAGGCCGGCCAGGCCGTTCAGGTTGGTGGCCAGCGTATTCGCCATCCCTTCCCGCCAGAACTCGGACTCCGGGCCGCTGACCGCGAACGGGAGCACCGCGACGGCCGGCCCGGCCTCGCCGGCCTCTACGGCCCGAGGCCCCCGGAAGGTGACCTCCGGCCGGAGGACGAAGAAGGCGCCGACGACGAGCGCGCTGATCCCGACCAGGGCCAGGATCCCGCTCGGCCACCGTCTCGAGCGTGGCTGGGCGACGATCGCGTCGATCTCCTCGGGCTCCGGCGCTTCCGTCCGCTTCATCCCCTCCGGCGTGAGCTCGAACGCCCACGCCAGGACGAGCGCGATGGGGAACGCCAGAATGAGGAGGAGCGCGATCGCCCGGGTCACCGACTCCGGAAGCGCCAAAGCCGGCACCAGGATGTCGGCGACCTGGAGCACCACGAAAGCCACCGCGCCGTACACGGCCGCGACCTTGAACACGCGGCGGCGCTTCAGTTCTGCGAACAGTCTCTGATAGCGAGGAGTCTCGGACATTCGTCCGAAGATCGCCGCTGTTGAGCCCGAGGGAAAGGGTGCTGCAGGCGGATGTGACCGATCCGGCGCCCGGCAGGCGCCTGCCAACCTCCTCTCGGCACGCACCGTCCAACCGGTCGGCCACGCTCACGGCAGTCCGACGAGGAGTTCTCATGACCGACCTGATCCGCCAGGCGCGCATCGCCGTCCATTCCCTGTCCCGCACGCCAGTGGTGAGTGGAGCCGCCGTGGTGAGCCTCGCCCTCGGGCTGGGCGCCACGACGGCGGTGTTCAGCGCCGTGAGCGCCGCCCTGCTCGACGGCATGCCGTTCCGCGAGCCGGATCGCCTGGTGTCCGTCTTCCGGACCACGCCGCACTTCCGGAACGGTCCGTTCGCGCCCGGCAATTTCCTGGACCTCCGGGAGCAGACGGAGACCCTGGAATCGCTCGGCGCCGTCAGCTACGGCACCGCCCTGCTCAAGAGATCCGAGCGCACCTACCAGGTCGGGGCGCGAGCGCTGAGCCCGGACCTGTTCGCCACCCTGGGCGTCGATCCGCTGCACGGACGGCTGCTGCAGGCCGACGACGAGCGGCCGGACGCCCCGGCGGTGGCCGTCCTCGGCGCGGAGCTGTTCCGGACACGCTTCGGGGGCGATCCGTCGATCGTCGGGCAGTCGATCGATCTCGACGGCGAGACGCGGACGGTGGTCGGCGTCCTGCCTCCGGGGTTCCGCATCCCTCATCGCACTCGCTACATCGAGAGCGACGTATGGCTGCCGCTTCGATTCAGCCCGGAGCAGGCGGAGGTGAGGCGCAGCAACTACCTGCTCCTGGTCGGGCGGCTCGCCGATGGCCGGACCGTCGCGGAAGCACAGACCGAGCTCGCCGGCCTCCACGATGCTCTCGCGGAGATCTACCCCACCATCAGGGGCGAATCGGTTCGCGTCGGCTCCATGCGCGAGGAGTCCGCGGGACCGATCCGGGGCCCGTTGCTGATGCTGCTCGGAGCCGTCGGCCTGGTGCTGCTCATCGCCACGGCTAACGTCGCTTCGCTCCTGCTGGCCCGTGGCGCCCAGCGGAGCCACGAGGTGGCCCTGCGAACGGCCCTCGGAGCCACCCGTGGGTCGATCGTGCGCACGGTCCTCCTCGAGAGCACCGTGCTGGCCGTCGCCGGTGTCGCGTTCGCCCTCCTCGTCGCGTGGATCGGAGTCCAGCTGATCGGCAGGCTGGGGGCCCAGCTCTACCCGCAGCTGCAGGGGCTCGGCCTCGATCTACGGGTGTTCCTGTTCGCCATCGGGGCCACCGCCGTCGTCTCGCTGCTGGCCGGGGCGCTTCCCGGATGGCGGATCTCCGGGGCCGATCCGGCGAACGCGCTCCGTACCGGCAGCGCGCGCAGCGGCGTCTCGCGGTCGCAGAACCGTTTTCTCAAGGGCATCGTGGTGGCCGAGCTGGCCGCGTCGGCCGTCCTCCTGATCGGCGCCGGTCTGCTGATCAGCGCCTTTCTCGGGGTACTCGAACGGAGTCCCGGTTTCGAGACGGAATCGATGCTCACCATGGAGGTGAACGTCTCCCCGGCCCGCTACCGGGAGGTGAGCGTCGACGAGGGTTTCGTGCTGCCGGCCCTGGCGGCCCTCCGCAGCACTCCCGGGATCCGGGAGGCCGGGACTACGACGCTGATTCCCTATATGGGCTGGGGAAACAACTTCAACCTCCGCTACGAGGGGGTGGTCGGAGACGACACCCAGCTCCCGCTCACGGAGAGCCGGGTGGTTTCGCCGAGCTACTTCGGCGCGCTGGGCATCCGTCTTCTGGAAGGACGCCTCTTCACGGAGCGTGAGGCGGAGGGAGACGGACTTCCCACCCTCGTGGTGGTGAACCAGGCCCTCGTGGAGCGCGACTTTCCCGACGGCAGCGCTCTCGGAGCCCGGTTCCACACGTCCGACACCACCTTCGCCGAGATCATCGGCGTGGTGACGGACACGAGGAACTTCGGCCCGATCGACGACCCCCACCCCCAGGTCTACTGGAATCTGATCGGAAGCGGCCGTCGCGACACCCGGATCCCGCTGGTGGTGCGAGTCGAAGGATCGCCCGAGGCCAGGACCGGCGCGATCGTCGATGCCCTTCGCACGGTCGATCCGGACGTGGCGGTGACGAACGTGCGCTCGATGGACGCAGTGATCTCCGATTCGGTGCGGCGGCAGCGCTTCTTCATGATCCTGCTGGGCGGCTTCGCGGCCGTGGCGCTGGGACTCACGCTCACCGGCCTGTACGGGGTGATCAGCTACGCGGTGGCCCAGCGCACGCGAGAGATCGGGATCCGCTCCGCCCTCGGCTCGACGCGCGCGCAGACGCTTCGGCTCGTTCTGCGCGACGCCCTCGGTCTGGCCGGGATCGGACTGGCGATCGGAGCCGCGGCCGGTGTGCTCCTCACGCGTCTGCTCGAGGGGATGCTGTACGGCGTGAGCCCGCTCAGCCTGTCCGTTTGGGGCCTCGCCCTGTCGTGTCTCCTCGCGACGGCCGCGCTGGCGTCGACCGTTCCGGCGTTGCGGGCGGCGCGCGTCGATCCCTTGCGCGCGATCCGGTACGAGTAGCCTCTTTGGACACCGTCCGCCTCCCGCTTGAGGAGGCGGACCGGAGTCTGATGCCGGCCGCAAACCCGTCGACGTCGAAGGATTGATGCCCGCTCACGACAGCCGGTCGAAGGTCCGGGGCGCTTTCCGGACGGAACTCGAGGAGAGGAACCCGGATCCGGCCGACCGCCGGTGGGTGTTCATCCCGTACGACCAGACGACGGACCGGATCGGGCCGCTCTCGCGAATGGACCCGGCGAAGACCGGGATCGTGCTGGTCGAGAGCCCGTGGAAGGCCGCCCGCCGACCCTATCACAAGCAGAAGCTGGCCCTGATCCTCGCCAACCTGAGGCATTTCGCGCTCGAACAGGCTGAACGAGGCGTGGCGGTGAAGCACGTCGTCTCCCGGGGACCGTACTCCGAGGCGCTCGGCCCACTGGCCTCGGAGCTGGGCGGACTGACCATGATGCGAGCGGCGGAGCGGGAGCTCCGCGAGGACCTCGAAGGGCTGGTGGCCGATGGCAGAATCGAGGTGGCGCCCCACGAAGGCTGGCTCACCACGACCGAGCAGTTCGAGGCCAGTCAGGCGGAGGAGCCCCCGTGGAGAATGGACGCGTTCTACCGCCACGTCCGACGCGAGTCGGGCTGGTTGATGGAATCGGGACGTCCGGTAGGGGGCAAGTACAGCTTCGACGCTCACAACCGATCGCCGTGGCCGGGTGACCCGCCCGCTCCTGCGCCGCCCGCCCTCCCGCTCGACTTGATCAAGGAAGAGGTGCTCGACCTGGTGGAGTCGGAGTACGCCGACCACCCGGGCGCCCTCGTCCCGGAGGCTCTCACGGCCACGCGAGAAGACGCCGAGCGCGTGTGGTCATGGGCGAAGGACGAGTGCCTGCCCCATTTCGGTCCGTTCGAGGACGCGATGTCCGAGCGGTCGGACGGACTGTTCCACACGCGGATCTCCTTCCTGCTGCACGTGCACCGGTTGCTTCCGGCGAGGGTCATCCGGGAAGTCGCCGAGCTCGACATCCCGCTGGCCGGCAAGGAGGGATTCATCCGGCAGGTGATCGGGTGGCGGGAGTTCATGCGTCACGTGCACGAGCGGACGGACGGGTTTCGTCACGTCCCGACGCTCTCCGCTCTCGGGTCGACGAACCCGCTCCCGGAGGCATACTGGAACGCTTCCTCGGGACTGCGCTGCCTGGACACCGTGGTGGAGTCCGTGCTCCGGACCGGCTACTCCCACCACATCACCCGCCTGATGGTCCTGTCGAACATCGCCACGTTGCTCGACGTGTCCCCGAGAGAGCTCACCGACTGGTTCTGGGCCATGTACACGGATGCCTTCGACTGGGTCGTCGAACCCAACGTGCTCGGCATGGGCACCTTTGCCGCCGGGGACCTGATGACCACGAAGCCGTACGTATCGGGAGCCGCCTACATCCGGCGGATGAGCGACTACTGTGATTCCTGCGCCTTCGATCCGAAGAAGAACTGCCCCCTGACCGCCCTGTACTGGGCCTTCCTGGAACGACATGAAGAGGAGCTGAAAGGAAATCCCAGAATGCGACTTCCCCTCGCGTCCATGCGCAAGCGGGATCCGGAACGGAGAGCGCGGGACGGTGAGGTGTTCGAGAGGACCCGCGGGAGTCTGGATCGGGGCGAAAGACTCCGACCGGACGGATCGGCAGCCGAGGAAGGGTAGCTCGGGCCCCTACGGACAGCGCGCGGCGACCATCGGGAACTCGACCACCCGGGCCACGCCGTCCACCTCTCCCTCGATCCACGCCAGGACCGATCGGGGAGACATCCGCTCGTACACGATTCGCTGCGGGAAGTCATGCTCCGGAGCGGTGAAGCTCACGGAACGGTCGGTCAGCTCCTCGAGCGTGAAGACGGCCTCCGCCTGTCCGGAGGGGGCGGCGACGTAGACGAGGCTTCCGTCCCGCACCTCGATCCGCAGATACTCGTACTCGACGGTCCGTCCTTCCGCGACGCTGCGACTCATCCCGACGAGCGTACCGCCGGCAGGACGCATCCACTGCTCCTCCCGGCGGTACTCCGGTTCGTCGTGGGTCCAGCAACCGGCCAGCCAGTCCAGCGCGTCGACGGGGCTGGCCCCGGCCTCCACGCCCTCATCGTCTCCCGAATTCTTCTCCGGTCGATCGCCCCGGCGCAGCCACAGCACGGGCGCGGCACAGAGGATCGCGGCGACGATCAGCAGTTTGACGCGTATCCTGGCTCCGGTCATGGCTTCAAGGTCAGCCGGTCACATGGACGGCGCCATGTCGCTGTTCCACATGTCGCTGGCGATCTTCCACTTCCCGTTTTCCATCGTGTAGACGAGCGAGTAGTGGCCGTGATCGAGGTGAGAACCGTCGGCACCTGTGATCACATACATCCCTGTTTCTGCCGCCGCATCTCCCATCCCCCACACGTGGTCGGTCGTGAGTTCGGCGGTGTTCCCCGATTCGAGGGCCGCCGCCCAGAAGGCCTGGATGTTGTCCCTGCCCTGCACGGGCGCCGAGTTGGGCGGATGGAGGACCCCATCCTGAGCGTAAAGGGCGGCCACACCGGCGGCGTCGCCCGCGTTGAAGACCGTCTGGAAGGTCGGGGTCATCTCCTTGAGCGCCGCTTTCGCGTGGGCATCCTGCTGGGCGAAAACAGCTCCCGGCGCCAGGAAAAGGGCCAGGACGAGCATCGTTGCCGCTTTGCGCATCGTCGTAACTCCATCGGATGTGGATGGGAAACCTCGGGACAGGGGTAGAATGATCAAACCTCCGGCCCTGTCAAGCCGGAGCGACCGCGGCGGTATTCGTATTCACGGGCCGGTCACAGGGCGGGCCTCGTCGGACACGGAGCTGCGGAGCGCGTCGAGCGCATGAGCCAGTCGACCCCGCTCGTCGAGGAGGTGCTCACGCACGGCCCCCTTTCTCCGCAGCGCGAGGTACCGTCTCGCCAGCGAGAGGGACTTGTTCCAGCGATCTCGCACCACCTGCGTTACGATGGCCAGCGCCGGCAGAAGGACCGCCGCCGCGATCCCCCACACCGGCCCGAGCCACCAGGCCGCAGCCCCGGAGAGCGCCACAATCCAGAGAACGTACAGGGCACCGCCGCCGAGCAGCTTCCATGTGGACTGCCGCTCGACCGGGATGCCCGGCCGCGTCGAGAGCCAGTCCGTGACCCGGTAGGGCAGGAAGAACACGACGTGGCCCGCCGCCGATACCGGTCCACCGACGACCAGCAGCCCGAAGACGCGGAGGGTCCACCCCACCGTCGACCGCAGGGGGACGGTCCGGTCCAGATCCTGGGCGCGAACGCCATGCACGTCCAGAGTCCAGGCGAACTGCCGCACGTCCTCGAACAGCCGCTCGACCCGGCGTGGATCGGCTTCCCGAAGCCTGCTGAGGGTTTCGGAGGCCTCTCGGAGCCGTCGCGCCCGGACCTGCGGCGACGTGTCGAGCCCCTGCTCGGCCGCGTAGATGGCCTCCGCGCATTCGAGGACCTGCCGGTCTTCCACCCTCTCCAGGTTCACGGTGACCGCACGAAGACCCGCCTCGATCCGGCCGGTGAGCTCTCTCACCGCCTCGACGTCGGATTCGGGTCGGCCGGCGAGATCCTCCCACGAGACGGGGCGGCCAACGAGCGTGATGCACCGAGAGCGGAACGTCTGCTTCTGCCGAGCGACGATGCCGACGGGCACGATCGGAAACCGCAGGTCGCGCCGTTGGGCCGCTCCCAGACTGATGCGCGCCGCCCCGGTTCGGAGCCGCGCCAGAGAAGGTTCCGAGTGACTCAGGCCTTCGGGGAAGATGCCCACGGCGTCCCCGTTCTCGAGCGCCTCGTGCACGGCCTCGAACACCCGGGGGTTCCGATCCGTCAGCTCCGGGTCATCCTGCCGACGGTACACGGGAATCGCCCCGCCCGCCCGGACCAGCTTTCCGATCAGCGGCTCCTCGAACAGGGTGGCCTTGGCGAGAAAGCGGACCGGTCTGCGCACGGTGGCGGCCACCGCGATCGCGTCCACCAGCGAGTTGGGGTGATTGGCCACGAACAGGACCGGACCGGTGGCAGGAGGACGGCCTTCGGTGCTGAACCGGTAGAACAGGTGGACGGCCGCCCGGCACAGGGGCGCGAGGGCGGGAAGGAGCCACGCCCGGGAGCGATGGTTCATGGGAACAATCTACACCCTCGATGAAAAAAGAGGGCCTGCCGATACGTCGGCGACAGGCCCTCTCCGCGCTTTAGAAGGTTCGTCCCTCCGGAACCGGCGCGCCTTCAAGCTGCGATCAAATCCGCTGCCGGTCGACCGCTTCCGCTAAACTCGCGATCGGACATCCTTACCATACACGATGCGCCCGAACCCGCAACCCTGCTTGATTCTTGAACATTTCCCATAACGTTATGCATAGCTGACTGTTAATGTTTTATACCTAAACTCGTTTCGACGCGCAGAGGGAACCTCTCGGCCCCGGAGCGACCGTCCCCTCGAATCAGTCGTCCGCATCCGGGTCGGTGGGCCGGATGAACAGCATGCGGGCGAACTGGACGGCGCTCTGGAAGAGCGGCCACAGGAGACCGAGAAGGAGCACCGCCGGCTCCTCCCCGAACACGTTCAGGGCGTGCAGGAGAGAGACGCTGGCCACCAGCAGGTAACCGGCCAGCAGACTCCAGATGACGAACGTGTTGAAGAGCTCCGGTACGCGGCGATGGAACTTGAGAGTCTTGCGCACGCGGCTGGCCGGAAACCACAGGCAGAAGATGGCGAGCAGGGCACTTCCGATCCGGAACGCTCCCGGCACTCTCGCCGACACGAGCGCCAGGGCGATGAGGGCCAGGAAGGTGGAGGCGAGCGAGGGAACGAGCAGAATGAACAGGCGATACCGTTCGAGAGGCGTGAGCCGCCGCTGGTAGGTGCGGCTCAGCACCACCACGATTCCCGAGAAGCCCGCCAGTCCGATGGCCACTTCTGCGATCGTCGCGAGAGCTTCGGTCAAGTCCGCCATCGGTCAGCCTCCCCTGCTCTCTGCGGTGCAGCAGGATCGTGGTGGATCCGCGTGGGAGGAAGATCGGACGTCTGAACGGCTATGGGAAGGGCTGCCGTCGCGCGTGAGCAGCCCTAGGTTTGGGCTACGTGGAACCGGTCGGTCATTCGAAGAACTGAATCGAGGGAGCGTGACCCCGTGAGACCCTTCCCTTCCATTGCGATTCCCGCATGCGCCGCGGCGGTGCTTGGCATCGCCATGCCGGCTGCAGCGCAGGATGCCGGATCCGTCGAGACCCGTCTGCAGGCCATCCTCGACAGCGTCGTCGAGGACGGAGCCACGCCCGGGATCGCGATGCGTCTCGACGCTCCGTCGCTGGGACTCTCGTGGAGCGGGGTCGCGGGCGTGATCGACACGGAGACCGGTGCAGCGCTCCAGCGTGACCACGCCGTACGGATCGCCAGCAACACCAAGACGTTCGTGGCGGCGGCGACACTCCGACTGTGGGAGGACGGAGGTCTCGGCCTGGACGATCCCCTGTCGCTCTACCTTCCGGCGGAGTACGCCGGAATCCTTGCCGGGGACGGCTACGATCTCGATGCGATCACCATTCGTCACCTCCTCACGCACACGAGCGGCCTGTACGATTACGCGGACCGCGACCTCTTTCTCGAGGCCATTCTGGCCGACCCGCTGCACCGCTGGACACCCGCCGAGCAGCTGGAGCTGGCCGTGGAGTGGGGAGCCCCCTACGGAGCCCCCGGAGAGGTGTATCGCTACTCCGACACCGGTTACGTGGTGCTTGGTCTGATTCTGGAGGCAGCCACCGGACGACCCCTGGCGGAGGTGGTGCGCGACCAGGTCGGGCTCGACCGGCTGGGACTGGCTCACACGTGGTGGGAGACGCTGGAGGACCCGCCAGCCGGCGCCACGGACCGTGCGCACCAGTACCTGGGGGAGCGCGACACGTACGCGTGGGATCCTTCGCTCGACCTGTATGGGGGTGGCGGGCTCGTCTCGACGGCGGACGACCTGGCCACCTTCATGCGCGCCCTCTTCGTGGGCGGCGTGTACCGTGACATTGCCACGGCGGACACGATGCTGACGACGGTGGACGGGGCCGTGGCGGGACCGGACCTGTCCGGCAGCCCCATGGTGCCCGGTCGCTACCGGATGGGTGTGGAAGTCCGCGACTTCGGGGGACTCACGCTCTACATGCACACGGGGTTCTGGGGCACTCTGGCCGCCTACTTCCCGGGACAGGACATCGCGGTCGCCATCGCCGTCACCCAGCAGCAGTCCGGAGCGCTCTTCCGCGTCTTCGTGGACGCGATCACCGCGCTGGAGGAGGCTGCGTTGCCACCGGAGGACGCTCCGTAGAGGCAGGGGCCTCGCACGCCATTGATCTGACACAGGAGCTTGGCTTTATTGGAGTGAAAGCAGCTTCCGAGGCTGCAGCGGCCCCTACAGGAGGACGGACGGATGGTGCGCTCCCCCCGCGTGGAACGTGGACGTGTGACGTTCAGGCTCTTCCTCTTGCTCCCCGCCGCGCTGGTCGGAATGACCGCCTGCCGGGAGAACACCATACCCACCGAGCCGGAAGTCACCCCCGAGCGTCCCGCCATGACCGTCTCGACGGCCGGGGCGGACGAATGGATCGTCGTGTTCAAGCGGGGCACCGCCGACGCTCCCGGCCTCGCGCAGCGCCTCGTGGCTGCCAACGGCGGCACGATCCGTCACACCTACAGCCGTGCGCTGCAGGGATTCGCGGCCAACCTTCCCCCGCAGGCGGTCGACGCGATCGGCCGGAATCCGAACGTGGCCTACGTGGAGCCCGATGGGGTGATGCAGAAGACCGCGGTCGGCTCCTGGGGGCTCGACCGGATCGATCAGCGGGATCTGGATCTCGACGGCTCCTACGTACCGGCCAACGACGGATCGGGCGTGACGGTCTACATCATCGACACGGGCGTGGACTACACGCGCACGGATCAGTTCGGAAGCCGCTATGACGACACGGCCGACTACGACTTCGTGGACGGCGACGATGATGCGTTCGACTGCGACGGACACGGGACACACGTCGCCGGTACGGTGGGCAGCGTTGAGTACGGCGTGGCGCCGGGAGTGACGATCGTCGGCGTGCGCGTGCTCAACTGTCAGGGCAGCGGCAGCTACGCGGACGTGATCGCGGGCATCGAATACGTGGCCACGAACGCTCCGGACCTCGCCGTCGCGAACATGAGCCTGGGCGGCGGCCGCAGCTCCGCGGTGAACGACGCGGTGGACGGCGCGGTGGGCTCCGGAGTCGTCTTTGCCGTCTCGTCCGGCAACTCGAACGCCGATGCGTGCAACTACTCCCCTGCGAGCGCCGCGAGCGCCATCACGGTGAACGCTTCGACGAGCTCCGACGCCCGTAGCTCGTTCTCCAACTACGGCACCTGCACCGACATCTTCGCGCCGGGCTCCGGCATCACCTCGACGGTCATGGGATCGGGAACCGGCACGTGGAGCGGGACATCGATGGCCTCCCCGCACGTCGCGGGAGTCGCGGCGCAGATCCTCCACGAGCTGGGAAGCGTGAGTCCGACGACGGTGTGGGAGACGATGCAGGACCGTGCGACCCGGGATCGAATCTCCGGGGTCGGCGCGGGCACGCCCAACCTCCTTCTGTACTCGGGCACGGATTCCGGCGACCCGTGCGCCAACGGCGGATGTCCGGCAGCGACGGTCGAGTCGGTGAGCCCGGTGACCGTCAAGATCAACAAGAGAAACATCGGCTCCGGCACGGTCACCGTGGGCATCGCCGTATCCGGTGGGGCTTCGCTCTCCGGGGTGACCGTAACCGGCTCCTGGACCGTGAACGGGAATGCGGGCTACGCGACGTCTTCCGGCACCACCGGGCAGGACGGCACGGTGACGCTCTCGACCGGCGGCATCCGGTTCGCAGAGGACTTCGACTTCTGCGTCACCGGGTTGAGCGGCGCGATCGTCGATCAAACCGTGTACACGGATACCGAGCCGTGTGCCGGCTTCGGTGGGACGCCCGACCCCCCGACGGTCGATCCTCCGGCCGGGAGTCCCGGCGGACTCAGCGTGACCGCGGAACGGAAGGGGAGGAACTGGCGCGCCCATCTGGTATGGACGGGCGGTGGAAGCTCGGTGGACATCGTCCGGGGAACGGTGACGATCGCCTCGGGGATCGCCAACTCCGGCTCCTATACGGACAACCTCGGGAAGGACGCGTCGGGCGTGTACACCTACACGGTGTGCAACGCGGGCACCTCCGACTGCTCGGATCCGGATCAGGTGACGATCGCCCCCTGATCCGGGTCACGGGGGAGGGACGGAACGACCTTCCGGGGCGCCGCGCTCGACGAGCCCGGTCAGACGGTCCAGCACGCGCTGCAGCTGTGGACTGGCATTCTGAGCCTTCGTGGTAACCATCCCCTTCACGGTCGCGAAGGCACCGAAGATCGCCGCAGGCAGGGCCGTCACGAGGATGGCGCCCTCCTGGAGCCCCAGCATGGCGGCCACGGCCAGCCCGAACAGCGCTCCGGCCCCGGCACCCCAGCCGGGTGCGAAGATCCGCCATCCGGCCATCTCGATCTGCTCTTCGAGGTGAATCTCCGTGACGCCGTCGCGGGGACGCAACGTCACCACGATCTGCCGGCTCTCGGTACCCTGACGGGCAGGGCTCCACGTCAGGGTCCGGCCCACCGTCGAGACGTGACCGGCCATCCCGAGCTCTTCCTGGATCAGGTCGACCGCATCGGCGTACGCACCCTCCGCCAGCTCTCCGGGAACGCTCCTGTCGGCCGTTAGCCTCTCCTTCGCGAAGGACACGTCCGGAGCGTTCGGAAAGGAGCGCGACTCGCCCGGCTCCTTGCCGAGGCGAAACAGCGCCGGGGCCAGCGGGCGATCGGCCTCGGCGACCGGTAGACGGCGGCTGCCGCGCAGCTCCGCCGTGGCCTCCCGTATCCGCTCCGGAGCGATTCCGACCTCGGCGGCCACCTGTTCGACCGATCCCACGGTGAGGGCCCTCGGAGCCGCCTCCCGTGTTGCTTCCGCGCTCCCGGACCGCTCGACCTCCAGCGCGGCCGCCCTCGCGAGGATGGCCTGCATTTCCGCCTCGGGAATCGGCTCTCCGCCCTCGGCCGCCGTGGCTAGCGCACCGATGAACTCGCCTGCCGAGCCGTATCGGTCGGCACCGCGAAGAGCCAGCGCCCGGGCGAGGCACTGCTCCACCCGTCCCGGCAGGACGTCCAGATGCGCACGGTGAGAGGGAGGGGCTTCCAGGAATCGACCGAGGCGCGAGTCTTCACGACTCGGCCAGCCCGCCGGCGTGTCTCCGACGAGCATCTCGTATACCACGCAGCCGAGGCCGAACACGTCGGTACGTTCGTCCAGGTCCGTTCGTCCGGCAGCTTGCTCCGGGCTCATGTATCCAAGCGTGCCCACCGGAAAGCCGCTTCGCGTCAGCGTGCGCCGGTCGACCGAGGTGACGGCCTTGGCGACCCCGAAGTCCGCGACCACCGCGAGACCCTCCGAAAACAGGATGTTCTCGGGCTTGATGTCCCGGTGCACGACGCCGGCGCGGTGCGCGTAATCCAGCGCGGAGGCCACTTCCCGGGCGATCCCGACGACTCGCTCGAGACGCAGCGGGGCTCCCGGCTCGAGTCGGTCGCGAAGGGACCCTCCGGTCACGAAGGGCATCACGTAGTACACGAGGCCATCGAGGGAGCCCGAGTCGAGCAGCGGGAGTATGTGAGGGTGGTTGAGCGACGCGGTGAGCTTGATCTCCTGAAGAAAACGCTCCGACCCGACGGCCGAGGCCAGATCCGGCCGCAAGACCTTCAGGGCGACCGGACGCTCGTGCTTGAGGTCACGGGCCAGGAAGACGGTCGACATGCCGCCACGGCCGAGCTCCCGCTCGACTTCGTACGAACCCTCGAGACCGGAACGAAGGAGATCTGGAACCTCTGGCATGGCCGCGGCACCTCTCAGCTGGCGGACCCGGCAAGATAGAGGGCCGGGTGCGCCGGGGCGACCGGACTCCGGCGATGTCCGTCCGAGGCCGCCGGCCGAAACCGCAGCACGCTGCGAACCGTACGGTGCGGACGTGAAGTCGGATGGCCGGCGATCGGCGGCACTCCGAGGTTCGGATCGAATCACGAGGGGAGGAGAGGATGTCGGGTACGTGGGCTGAGATCAGGCGCACGGTGCGTTCGCTGTCGCGCAGCAGGCTCTTCGCGGTCATTTCGATCCTCACCCTCGCCGTCGCGATCGGCGCGAACTCCGCCATCTTCAGCGTGGTGAACGGCGTTCTCCTGCGGCCACTGCCCTACCCCGATTCGGACCGCCTGGTGGTCGTCGGACACACCGCTCCGCTCGCGGGCTTTCCGGAGGTTCCCCAGGCGACCGGCACGTACGTGCTGTACCGGGACGAGGCGACCACGCTCGACGGCCTGACCATGTTCTGGGATGGAACCGTGAACCTCACGGGGACCGGAGAGCCGGAGCAGCTGGCGGCCGCCGGCATCACCGGCACCTTCTTCGACGTCCTGAGAGCACCGCCGCTGCTCGGGCGCAGCTTCCTCGAGGAGGAACTCCTCCCCGACGGTGAGCCGGTCGCGCTGCTCAGCCACGGGTTGTGGCAGCGCAAGTACGGGGGCGCCGAGGACGTCGTCGGTCGGACGATCACCATCGATGGAGAAGCGCGTCGGATCGTGGGAGTCACCCGGGCCGGCTTCGACATTCCGTTCGACTCGGACGTGGAGGTCTGGCTGCCGATGATCATCGACCCGGAAGAACTGACTACCGGGAACTACAGCTATACCGGGATCGGCAGGTTGAAGGACGGAGTCTCGATCGAGGCGGCCTACGAGGATGTTCGCCGTCTCACGTTACAGCTTCCCGAGCGGTACCCCGACGATCTGATCACCCACGAGATGATCCAGCAGTCGGGATGGGACGCCCGGGTCGTACCCCTGATCTCGGAGGTCACCGGCGATGTGAGGCAGGCGCTGTGGATCCTGCTGGGAACGGTGGGAGTCGTTCTTCTCATCGCCTGCGCCAACGTGGCGAACCTGTTCCTCGTCCGGGCCGAGGGACGGCACAAGGAGATCGCGATCCGAAGCGCGCTCGGGGCCGAGAGATCCGCTCTGGCGCGAGATTTTCTCCGTGAGAGCACCGTCCTCGCTCTCGCTGGAGGCATCTTCGGACTGCTCCTGGCATTCGCCGGAATCCGGCTTCTGGTGGCGCTGGGGCCGGAGTCCATCCCTCGTCTCGACATGATCCGCATCGACGGCAGCGTGCTCGTCTTCACGCTTTTCGTATCGGTCGCCGCCGGCCTGCTGTTCGGGCTGGCACCCCTCTTCCGGCACACCCGGCCGGAAGTGGCCGGTGCGCTCAAGGAGGGTTTTCGCGGCACGACGTCAGGGCGCGGACGCGTCCGCGCGCGCACCGTACTCGTCTTCGGGCAGGTGGCCCTCGCCTTCGTGCTCATGGTGGGCTCGGGACTCCTCGTGAAGAGCTTCTGGAACCTGAAGAACGTGGATCCGGGTTTCGAGGCCGAGAACGTGCTCACGATGCGGCTTTCATTGCCCGAGACGCCGTATGACGATGAAGGGAAGTCGGTGGCTTTCTACCAGCAGTTGATCGATCGGGTCAATGAGCTCCCCGGGGTCGAGAGCGCCAGCACGGTGAGCAAGCTGCCGCTTCGGCCTCAGGGCGAGAGCCATAACGGCGTACTGATCCAGGACCGTCCGGTGGAGCCCGGTGCCATGCCGCACGTGGCGCTGTCGATCGTGGTCGGACCCGAGTACTTCGAAACCATGGGGATCGGCCTTCGCGAAGGACGGCTGATCGACCGGTCGGACATCACGGCGTCGACCGGCGCGGTGGTCGTGAACCGGGCGTTCGCCGAGCATTACTGGCCGGGTGAAAGCGCGATTGGAAAGCAGGTATGGCAGGGCATCGCCAGCGACATGGAGGAAGACGAGGACTTCGCATGGCTGCCGGTCGTCGGCGTGGTGGAAGACGTTCGGAGTCTGGGACTCGACATGGAGATCCGGCCGATCATCTACTACGCGATGAGCGGTCCCGCGGACACCCATCGGACGTCGATGAGCCTGGTGGCTCGGACGACGGCGGCGCCTTCATCGCTGGCTCCCGCGATTCGCGATGCGGTTTGGTCGCTCGATTCGAACGTCCCGATCACCGGGATCGAACCGATGCGCCGGGTGCTTCGAGATGCCACGTCGAGGGCCGGCTTCACGATGTTGCTGCTGGGCATCGCGGCCGGCGTCGCCCTGCTCCTCGGCGCCGTGGGTCTCTACGGGGTGATCAGCTACGGAGTGACCCAGCGCCGGCAGGAGCTCGGGGTGCGCATGGCCCTCGGAGCTCCGGCAGGTCGAGTGCGAGGCATGGTCGTCCGGCAGGGAGCGATGATCGCGGCTGTCGGTCTCGGCGTCGGGTTCGCCGTGGCGCTCGGGCTCACCCGGGTGATGGAGGCACTGCTGTTCGAGGTGTCCCCCACGGACCCGCCGACCTTCGGCCTCGTGGTGGCTCTGCTGTTTCTGGTGTCGATCGTGGCCAGCTGGCTTCCGGCCCGCAGAGCCGCGTCGGTGGATCCGGCGATCGCGCTCCGAGCGGAGTGACGTCGGGCGGGCGGTCCGTCAGACCGAGCCCCCATCTCCGATGGCGATCGACGGCCTCAGCCGACTCAGCTGCCGGCGGTGGCTGCCACGGTGGCCGCCGTCGTGGCAGCGACCGCCGCCGCTTGCGCGGCCTGAACGGCGGCCCTGGTGGCCTCACCGACGAGATCGCCCTCCGAAATCTCCTCGATCCGGGCCTTTCGCTGCTTCACGAGATCCTTGCCGAGCGCCGGCTTGAGAAGCCCCGTGCCGTGGCACAGAGCGATGAGCACGGCCGTGCGGGCATCCAGGTCGCCCGAATCGCCCGCGATCGCTCCGGTCAGGCGCTCGACGATCCGCCTCTCCGGCGCCCCATCGAGTGTGGGATAGGCCGTGCGCCGGAAGAGCAGGAGGATCCGATCCTCCCGTTCGCGCAGAATGCCCCTGCGGCACAGACCGACCGCGATCCTTCGCTTGAGGTCCTTGAGGCGGGCGAAACGCATCACCCAGTCCTGGGGCGAGCGCGTCTTCTTCGAGCTGACCACGCGATGCAGGCACTCATCCAGAATCGGATCGGCCAGCGGCTTCGGATCCTCGATCGCGACCCGATAGGACGGTTTCCTGCCCGGCTTCAGGGGTTTCCGGCGAGGAGCTTCTTCCAGGACCAGCCGCTCCTCGAGCAGCAGCTCGGCGAGCAACGCGCCCCCGAGCGCGAAGCCGTACTGCGCCGCGTAGGGCGTTCCCTTCTCGTCCTTCAGGGCGAGAAGCAGCACTTCCTCGTGAAGTCGGAGCTCGGATCGATCGTCCATGCGGGGCCTCCGTGTTCGTTCGCTCGCGGTGTCCGCCCTTTCCTACCCGCGAGTCGTCGCGACATTCGGAGGGGGCGAGCGTTCCGGATCAGCCGCGCTCGCGCACGATCTCGTCGAGGCGCTGCCTGGCCGCCTCCACGCGGGGCTGGAGGTCGGGATCGGCCTCTTCCCATAGCTCGATGAAGCGGGCGTAGTAGCCGGCGGCTCGCTCGAGGTCCCCCCGTTCGTCGTAGCGTTCGGCGAGCCGGGTGAGGGTGACGGGGTACTCGCGGGCCTGGCGCTGAATCTCGAGCACGTCACCGAAGCCGAGCGCCATCTCGTAGCGGGCCACAGCGGAATCGGCCATGCCCGCCCGATCGTACGCCCGGGCGAGATCCCAGCTCAGCAGCCGGGTGCCATACTCGGGGTAGAACGAGTTGTAGTCGCTCTCGGCGCCCTGCAGCGCCGCCACGGCATCCCCGAAGCGGCCCTCCCCGAAGGCGAGCACGCCCTCGAACCAGCCATCCTCTCCGGCCCTGAGCGGGGCGGGCTGCGAGGCATAGCGATTGCTGGCCCTTCGATCGGCGGCCATCCAGACCCTCGCCTCGTCCGGCCGGCCGGCGGCGGCGTAGAAGAAGGCGCGGTCGAGGCTGCCGTCGATCGTATCGATCGCCCCCGCTCGTTCCAGCGCCTCATCCAGGATGCGGGCCGCGGTGACCCTCTGCTGCCGCACGTCCAGCTCCGCCCAGGCCTCCCACTCCGCCTCCGCCAGGGGATCCTCGGAGGGGCGCGAATCGAGCCACCGGCGCTCCGCCTGGATGAGCTTCCCTCGCGCCAGGTCGATCACGGCCTGGTTCTGTAGCGCCCACCGCCGCCCCGTGGTGCTGCCGCTCCGCATCAGGGAGTCGACCTCCACCTGGGCGGAATCGTAGTTCCACTCGGCCGCCAGCATCCTCGATCGCACCCGGTGCACCCACGGCTGGCCGGGCACGTTCTCCTGCAATAGATCGATCACCGCGTGCGCCGAGTCCCGCGCCCCGAGCCAGTGGAGCCCACCGGAGAGGTTGATGTAGGCGTTCGGCGAATACGGATCGAGCTGAATCGCCCGCCCCAGCAGCCGCGTCGCCCCGTCCATGTTCCCCTGGTCGTAGTACAGGAGAGCCAGGTTGTTCAGGGCCCAGGTGTCGTTCGGATACTGATCCAGCAGGCTCCGGTAGGCGGTGATTCCCGCATCCGTGTCGTTCGTCACCTGGAAGTGGTAGGTCCCGATCGTGATGTAGCGTTCCCGGTCGGTCAGCAGGTCCCGAAGCTCGTACGCCCGGGTGGCCGCCTCGCGCGCGTCGGCGTCGTCACCGAGCGAGTTGTGCAGCACCGCCAGCTTCCGCCATGCCATGGCGAACGTCGAATCGATCTCGACCGCCTCCTCGAGCAGCGCCTCCCCGAGGTCCTGGTCGCCGGTGTCGATCGCGTTCAGCGCCTGCGTGTACTTCCGAAGCGCCTCGAGCGACGTGGTGGTCGCGCGCTCCAGCGGTGCGCTCGCCCGGATCGATCCGAGAGACTCTCCCATGCGCTCGCGCATCCGACGCGACAGCCGGTCGATCGTCTCGAGCACCTTCGTGGAGTCCGATGCCGATTCGCGCAGGTTGATCAGGTCCTGTCCGGACTCCGCCGCCACCAGCCGGGCCGTGAGCACGTATCCGCCGCCGAGATCCGCGACGTCTCCCGCCACGACCGCCTTGATGCCCTCGCGCACCGCGGCTTCCAGAGCCACCTGCTCGTCCAGTCGCGTGTCGGACGGCAGCTCCATGCGCTCGAGGACCGCCTCGATGAACGACGGATCCGCCAGGTTGACCGTAGGCGATTGGGACAGATCCACGCGGAACGCCATGGTGACGACCGGTGCCATGGCCTCGTCTCCGGAGAAGCTGGCGAGGATCACCCGCTCACCGTCTTCCAGCAGCCCCTTCGCCACCAGGGTTCCCGCCGAGCCGAGCCCCGCCCGGCGCGCGAACGCGTAGCCGCCGAGCACCGTCACGAAAAGGGTGGCCGCGGCCGCGCCCCCGAGCAGCGCGTTCTTCCACGTGAACAGCTTGCGCTGGTCGAGAAGCGGATCGTCGTCCGCGGGCTCCCGGGTCGGCTGCGGCGGCGCCTGGGTCTCTACCGCGAGGTCGGGCGCGGAGCTCGGACGGGCCGGCTCTTCAGATCCGGCCCCGCCTGCGCGGCCCTGGATGATCGCCGTGGCCAACATCACCGGCAGGCCGAGGAGGAGGAGAACCAGCGCGAACGGGAACACCCAGGACGGAAGCCCCATGTTCTGGGTCAGCACGTCGACGACCTGGAGCACGGCCCACGACACGCCGACGTATACGGCGAGCACCTGCCACACGGCGCGCCGGTGCGTCTCCCGCAGCAGGTTCTTCATCCGCGCTCCCTGATGATCTCTTCGAGACGTGCCCGTGCAGCTTCCACCCGGGGCTGCAGCTCCGCGTCCGCGTCCGCCCAGAGCTCGACGAAGCGTGCGTAGTAGACGGCCGCGTTCTCCAGGTCGCCGGCCTCGTCGTACAGTTGCGCCACCCGCTCCAGCGTGGGTCCGCGCTGTTCGTTGTCCCAGGCGTCCCGCTCGTACCAGTACATCTCGAGATACCCGGTGTAGGCGGCCAGCGCCGAGTCGCGAGCTCCCATCCGGTCGAAGATCTGTGCCTTGGGTATGTAGCGGCACGGAGTGCAGCCCGGAAGGTTCACCTCACGGACGAGCTCGAGGGCTTCATCGAGCCGGCCCTCGGCCATGAGATTCGCCACCTCGATGTTGCGCATGAAGTCTTCTACGTTCTCCCCGCCCCGGTACTCCTCGGGCACCTCCGCCTCCCACTCGGCGATCAACGACTCAGCCCTCGCTCGATCGCCAGCCCGAGCGTACCAGGCGGCCAGCCAGCCGTACGGCCGGTTCAGCACGTCCAGGCTCTCCAGCGGGTAGTCGGTGAGAATCCCGTCGAGGGTGGCCAGGGCTCGCGCCGTGTCCTGCCGCACGTGGATGTCGAGGTCGAAGATCTGCATCAGGGGCCATGCCGCGAACGCGTCGCTCACCTCCTCCCATAGCTGCGTCGCCTCCTCCCAGTGGCGCTCCGCCTCCGCCAGCTTGCCCTGGATCGCCGACACGTGACCCAGCCCCAAAGATCCCACGGCAGCCCAGGCCGGATCGTCATCTTCCTCGCGTAGATGGAGAGCCAACGCCCTGGCCTCGTCCCAGTTCTCCCGGTTCATCTCGACCTGGTACCGGGCGGCCAGGGTACGCTCGGTGCCCGGGGCGACACGATCGGCGATGTCCAGCGTCGCCGCCGCTTCCTCGAGCTTGCCCTGGTTCAGCTGGGCGGTGGCGACGTTGATGATCGACTTGACGCTGCTGTCCACCGCCACGGAGCGGGCGAACCAGTGCTCGGCCTCCGCCCACTCACCCACGTACGTGTGCGCGGCCCCGAGGTTGTTGAGAGCCCAGGCATCGTTCGGGTCGAGATCCACCATCCGCTCGTACACGCGGATGGCCTTCTGCGGCTCTCCGATCGCGTCCGTGTAGTAGGTGGCCTCAGCGAGGAAGCTCTCCCGCTGCGTGAGGCGATCGCGAAACCGATACGCCTTCTCCATGGCGTCGATGGCCTTCGCCTCGTCTCCTAACGTTTCGACGCCGATCTTCCGCCACGCCATAGCGAACGCGGTGTCGATCGTGACCGCCTCGTCGAGGAGGTCGAGTGCACGCTGCCGGTCCCGTCCGCTTTGAAAAAGCTCGAGCGCCCGAGAGTACTTCTCGAGGGCCTCGAGAGAGCCTGTCGTCACGCTCGCGAGCGGCGCCTCGGCCCGCATGTCGGAGTAGGAGTCCCCGATCCGCTCCCTCATCTTCCCCGACAGGCGATCGATCGCGGGGATGACCTCGTTCGCGTCTGCGGCCGTCTCGCGCAGCGACGCCAGCGTTTCCTCGCTGCGGGCGTCCGCGAGGCGCGCGGTGAGAACGAAGCCGTCGCCGATGGAAGACACCTCGCCCTCGACGACCGCCGGATAGCCCTCCCGGACGGCCAGCTCGTGGGCGATCTCGTGGGTGATGGGCTGGTCGTCGGTCAGCTCCATGCGGGCGAGCGCTTCGTCGAGCGTGGCGGGCTCCACGACCCTGACGAGCTCCGACTGCGACAGGTCGACGCGGAACGCCTGCGTCACGGCCCGTGCGAGAGAGGGATCGTCCGCTACGAAGTCGGCCACGACGATCGCCGCCTGGTCGGCCAGCATTCCCTTGGCGACCAGGGAGCCGACGGGGCCGATGCCGCGGTTGCGCATGAACATGAAGCCGGTCGTGACCACGGCGAGCAGCAGGAACGCGAGCCCTCCGCCCACGAGAGCGTTGCGCCACGTGAACAGGCGACGCGGTGATCGATCGGCGACGCGGGCGGGCTCGGCCGTGCCGCCCGCCGGCTCATCCCCGGCTTCGGCCGCGCCCGGCGCGTGCCGTCCCTGAACCACGGCCGTCGCCACGATGATCGGAAGGCCGATGAAGAGGAGCAGCATGGCGAAGGGAAACACCCAGTCGGGCAGACCGAGGTTGTCCTTCACCACGTCCACCACCTGGAGCACCACCCACGAGGCGGCGGCGTAGAAGGCCAGGATCTGCCACAGCGATCGCTGCTTCATCCGCGTTCCCTTACGATCTCGGCCAGTCGCGACCGGGCGGCCTCGACGCGCGGCTGGAATTCCGGATCGGCGTCTTCCCACACATCGACGAACTGTGCGTAATAGACCGCGGCATTCTCCGTGTCACCGAGCTCGTCGTACATCTGGGCCACCCGTTCGAGCGTCGGAGCGAGTGTGTCATCGGACCAGGCCCGGAAGAGCTGGCGGCGCCCGAGCCACCGTTCGTATTCCGCGATGGCTCCTTCCCGATCTCCCATCGCGTACAGAACTTCCGCGACATCCTCCGCGTCCTGTGCGGGATCCCGGTCCGTCAACTTCTCGGCCCGCAGATCCAGCGCGGAACGCGTCGAGCGCAGGGCACTCTCGTAGTCGCCCCGAGCATAGGCTCGAGCGGACTCCCAGAAGAACTTCCGGACGTCGCTCTGCCAGGACGGTGCGTTCGCCAGGCGCACCGAGTCCGCCGCGAGTCCGCGTTCGTAGAAGGCACGACCCTCTTCCGGCCGACCCATGTACGTGTACCAGAAGCCGAGACCGATGCCACGATCCGCGACGGTGCTGTCCGGCACCTGTGTCACGGCGCGATCGAACCGGCGGAGGGCCGATGTGGTGTCATGCCTCAGATCGACGTCCACCCTCCCCCAGAAGAAGGCGATGTCGAGAGAGTCCATGTCGTCCCAGCCCTCCCGCCTCAGTCTCTCCGCACGGGCGATGCGGCCCCGAAGGTACTCGATCGCCGACAACTGGTTCGTGGCCCACTGTCTCTGCCCCAGCATCTCGCTCTCGAGCAGGGGCTGCAGCTTGGACTCCGCGGCGTCGTAGTCCCCCTCGGACATCGACAGGGCGGCCGAGAAGCGATCGTAGAAAGGATGTCCCGGCTGCGTCTCGGCGAGTCGGTCCAGAACGACATAGGCCGAATCGATTTCCCCGATGAAGTGCAGGCTCCAGATCAGGTTCGTATACGAGAGGGGACTCGAGTACGGATCCGCGTCGATGGCCCGGCTGTACATCACGATCGCCAGGTCCGAATCCCCGCGGCGATCGTAAGCCTGGCCCAGGTTGTTCAGTGCCCAGCTGTCTTCCGGATACAGATCGAGGAGCGTGCTGTAGGCGGTGACGGCCGCGTCGAAATCGTCGGTCACGTAGATGTGGTACAGGCCTATGGCGTGGTATCGCTCCCGGTCCGTCATCCCGTCGCGCAGCTCGTACGCGCGAGTCACGGCCATTTCGCGACGATCCGGATCCACCGCCGCCAGCTTGCGCCAGGCCATTCCGAACGACGAGTCGCGCGCGATGGCCTCATCCAGGAGAGCGATTCCCTTCTCGTTGTCTCCCGCGTCGACCGCCTGGAGTGCCGCCGAATAGCGACGAAGGGCCTCCAGTGACGAGGTCGTGGCCCGCGCCAGCGACGCGCTGCTGCGGATCGACCCGAGGGACTCTCCGAGCCGCTCGCGAAGCTGTCGCGACAGGCGGTCGATCGATTCCATCACCTTCGTAGAATCGGAGGCGGTCTCGCGAAGCGTGACGAGGTCTTCCCCCGACTCGGCCGCCGTGACGCGAACCGAGATGACGTGGCTGCCCGCAACCGTGGCCACATCGCCCGAAATGACGGCCTTCAGCCCCTCCCGGATCGCGGCCTCACGGGCCAGCTCCGACGATAGAGGCGATCCCGGGTCCAGCTGGACTTCCATTCGATCCAGCACCGCGGACACGTAGGCGGGCTCGGCCACGGACACCACATCGCTCTGACCCAGGTCCACCCGGACCGCCATCGTCGCCACCGCAGCCAACGCCGAATCCCCCGAAAAGTCGGCCAGGATCACGCGCTCGCCGTCCTCGATGAGCCCCTTGGCGACCAGCGTCCCCGCCGTGCCGACACCGGCTCCCCGGAGCACCATCCAGACGGCGGTCGCCGCACCGAACAGCGCCAAAGCCGCGATCCCGCCGGCGATCGCGTTCCGCCACGTGAACACGTTCGATTTGAACCAGCTCGTGGCCTCGGCGCGGGTGGGCGCGGAGTGCGCGGGAGAAACGGGCGGCGCGGCGGCGTCCACGGCCCTCGCGGCCTCGGGCTCAGCCGGCCCTGTGGAGCCCGATCCCTCCGCTGTCTCGCGGCCCGGCATACCCCGCTGGACGATCGCCGTGGCCAGCACCATCGGAAGCCCAATGAGCAGCAGGACGAGGGCGAGCGAGGGCACCCAATCGGGAAGACCCGCGCTCTGAACGAGCTGATCGACGACCTGGAGCACCACCCAGGAGCCCGCGAGGTAGATCCCGAGGACCTGCCAGATCGATCGGTCGTGGATC
>NZ_JBZQEK010000009.1:0-12220 GCF_058719085.1 Candidatus Benthicola sp. | reverse complement strand
CTCCGGAGATCGTTGAGCGCCCGCAATTCCGGGACGCTGGTTCCGCTGCGACGGGCGATCGACCACAGCGAGTCCCCGGAGCGGACCCGGTACTCCTGGCTCGATGCCACGGCGTCCGCCGGCGCACGTCGCTCGACGTACCTCGCATACTGGCTCGGAAAGAGCGCCACGTGGAAGTGCGGCGGATTCCGCTCGTACGTTGCCTCCAGCACACCCGCCCGCTCGAGGCTCAGGAGCACGCTCTCCATCCAGGATCGACAGGCGCGGTTGTTGGTGCGCCTCAGGTCCATGGCCATCCCCGTCGGATGTACGGAGCGGGAGGACGCGTTCCGCGGTTGCCGGGTCGTGGGACGGGTGAGACTGGTGACCACGAGGTTCTCGCGGCAGGCGCTCCGATACTGGGGGCCGAGCCTCGACAGGAAGAGCGCGACCTCGGGGCGGGCATACGGAAAGGACATGCGCTTGAGCTCGTACCCGGTCCCGCTTCGGATGCGAACCAGGTAGCCCTGGTCGGCGAACCACCGCACCTGCTGCGGCGTCCGGATGTAGGTGAAGTCGTGCTCTGCGGCCACCCGATTCTGCAGGTCCAGCGAGTGACGGGAGCCCCTCAGACTCTGGGCGCCCGCCTGGCCGGGCAGCGCCGCCAGCAGCGCGAACGCCACGAGAGCGACCGCCGTCGCACCGGACGTGCTTGCCGCGGATGTCTTCACTCCCATCGATCTCCTGGGGAAACTCGGCGTTCACTGATCCCATCGAGCACGCACCCCGATTATGGGGCGAGGACTCGCGAAACGCTACCCAAGTGACTACCGGGCGTGGAGATCGGAGCTGCCGGAGGTGGTGGGCTCGGTCGTGTAGACCGGGTCAAGAACGAGGGCCACCCTTCCGGCCGCGGGAGATGACGGACCGGGGGACCGCCTCAGTGGACTCTGCTCGCGCGTGCGCCCATCCCTCAGGCGACGCTGTGGCCGCGCCTTGCGCGCCAGCGGCGAACCGCTTCGCACAGGTTGCAGCAGCCGCAGCTCATCCCGCAGGTGAGCGCGCAGAACACGAATCCGCACACGGCCCAGACGAGCACGATGGTGACGGCGCTGAACAGAATGATGCCCAGAGCCTGTGCCACGAGGACCAGCGCCGAGCCGATCATGAGGTCCTCCTGTTCTCGGGCGCTCCGTCGCGCGTTCAACCACGAGCCTCCGGGGATCGCCCAAGAACGGAAGGAACGGCTCCGCCGGATGACTCTCGCGTGTGCAGGGAGCCCGGCGGCATCTCGAGGGGAGGGGGGAAGCCGGGAAACACCGCACCGAGCTTCCACCTTCAATATACACGATTCTTCTTCATCGGGTCCCCCCGCGACCTGAAGGGAACGGCCTTTCGATCGGAGGCCGCACCCGGTTGTTCGCCGCGATTGCGGAAGTCCGGCCTCCCGGCCAAGAATACCGCATGATCGAACCGTGCCTTTCCGCTTCGCTCGAGCAGTACATCCGGCGCATGCCGAAGGTGGAGCTCCACGTCCACCTGGAAGGTTCCATCCGCCCCGACACCCTGCTCGAGCTTGCGGACCGGAACGGGATCGATCTGCCGGTTCGGACGATATCGGAGCTTCAGGACTGGTACGCCTTCCGCGATTTCGACCACTTCATCGAGGTTTACGTGACCGCGGCCCGCTGCATCCGAACGCCTTCCGACGTCGAACGGATCACGGCCGACTTCCTCGCCGAACAGGCGCGGCAGAACGTCCTGCACAGCGAAGTGACCTACACGGCGTCGACCCAGCGGATGCTCTCCGGCATTTCTCTGGACGATCAGCTTGAAGCCATCAACGGCGCCCGGGCCTCGGCGGAGCGGGAGCACGGGGTGACGATGAGCCTCACCATCGACTATCCGCGCAACCTGGATCCGATGGAGTTCGTCGAGGTGGCCCACTGGGCCGTGGAGAACCGTTCCCGCGGCATCACCGCCCTCGGCCTCGGGGGACCGGAGCGCGGACATCCGCCGGAACGGTTCGAAGAAGCGTTTGCGGTGGCCCGAGAGGCCGGCCTGCCGGCGGTTCCGCACGCCGGTGAGACGGCGGGCCCGGAGAGCGTTCGGGGCGCGCTCGACGTGCTCGGGGCCGTGCGCATCGGGCACGGCGTCCGGTGTCTCGAGGACCCGTCCCTCGTGGCGGAACTTCGAGAGAGGCAGGTCCCGCTCGAGGTGTGCCCCACGAGCAACGTTCGCCTCGGGGTCTGTCCTTCCTTCGAAAAGCACCCGCTGCCCCGCCTGCTCGACGCCGGGTTGTTCGTGACGCTGAACTCCGATGACCCGTCCATGTTCGATACGACGCTCACCGAGGAGTATCTGCGATCTGCCGCGGTGTTCGGCCTCGACGCCGGAGAGGTCCGGAACCTGGTGATGAAGGCGGGCTCGGCGACACTGCTTGCCCCGGGCGAGAAGGCCAACCTGCTGGAGCGGATGGAACGGGAGTTCGGCTCGTTGTCGAGAAACGCCACAGACGAACGACCCGGGTCCCGAGACGACTGAAGGTATCGCCCCGTCATCGGACGGGTCCCCGTGTCAAAATTTGTGACACATCGGCACATCCGGGCCCGGTCGCCGACCTCTAAGTGCTCCCATCCCAGCCGATTGCCTCAGAAACGTGTCCAAACCGCGAACATGGCGGATATATGCACATAATCGTTTGATAGCACCGGGAATCGATTGTGCAATTTTTCACCAGCCGCAGAAGCCGACGCGCCGCCCGAAACGGTGGCATGTGAAATGCTTCACAAACTGGCGGCTGCCCGAGGGTGGCCCTGAATCGCTCAGACCTGCCTCGGCCCGGGAACGACGAACGGGACCCGGAACCTGAAGCGGGATCGCTCCACCGCGAACACGGTGGCCCACTCGTAAGGGGGGATAGATGAACCTGACGGCTCAGCAGGGATTCGACCTGCTCGGACTGCTCGCGATCGTCGGCATCATGCACGCCCTGGTCGTCGGGGTCGTCTGCACGGCAGCCGGATGCTTCAAGGGCGGTATGCTGCGGAGGCGCGCGCGCACCTGACCGTCAGCGTCGCCTGACGGACGTCCGGAAGACCCGGGGCCGCGGCGATCCGCGGCCCCGCGTTCCACCCAAGGCGAGAACTCCGGCCCCGGATCACGGGGCCTCTCCGTCGCCGCGTTGCCCCATCCCCTCGATCCCGTAGTTTCCTGCTTCCACGTCGTGATTCTCTGACAAGGACAGGTGGACGCATGACCAGGTGCCGCGCCCGACCATCCGCATGCCTCGCGGCGCTCGCGCTGCTCGCTGCAGGCTGCACCGTGGGTCCCGACTACGAGCCGCCGGATCTGTCTCCGCAGATGCTGCCCGATCAGTGGCGCACCACCGTGGAAACGGAGATGCAGGCGGACACGACCGATCTCGAGATGTGGTGGGTCACGTTCAACGACTCCCTGCTCACCGACCTGATCCGGCGGTCCGAGCTCGGCAACCTCGATCTGCAGGCGGCGGTCGGCCGGGTCGCGGAGGCACGGGCCATACGAGGGGTCGCCAAGGGTGGCTACTGGCCGGACATCGTGCTTGGGGGAGCGTACAGCTACCAGAAGCTGAGCGAGAACGGTCTCCAGGGGGCGCAGGCCGGGCAGTCGCCGGACGGGGCGCCCGAAGACGGAGCTTCGCCGCTCGAGGATCCGTTCGACACCTGGACCGCCGGGCTCAGCCTGAGCTGGGAGATCGACCTGTTCGGACGTATCCGGCGCACGGTCGAAGCGGCCGATGCTCAGCTCCAGGCGTCCGTGGAGGACTACCGGGACGTCCTGGTGACCCTCTACGCGGAAGTCGGGTCCGCCTACGTCGACGCACGCGCCTTTCAGGTGCGCCTGGCCTTCGCCCGACAGAACGTAGCCGCACAGGAGAACAGCCTCGAGCTCACGCGGGATCGGTTCAGGGCGGGACTCACTTCGGCTCTCGACGTCGCGCAGGCCGAGCAGAACCTGGCACAGACCCGGTCCACGATTCCCGCGCTGGAGATCGGCCTCGAAGCCTCCCTGAACCGGCTTGCCGTTCTCCTCGGAGAGGCGCCCGGATCCCTGCACGCAGAGCTGATGGCGGACGGTGGACTTCCCGAGCCCGATGACAAGGTGGCCTACGGGATACCGGCGGACCTGCTGCGCCGCCGGCCCGACATCCGGGCAGCGGAACGCCTGCTGGCGGCCCAGACGGCCCGCATCGGCATCGCGACGGCGGACCTCTACCCGACGCTTTCCCTCGGAGGCAGCGTGGGGCTGGAATCCCTGGATCTCGATGATCTGGGGGACGGGGGCAGCTTCTTCTTCAGCATCGTGCCGCAGATCAGCTGGCCGATCTTCACGGGTGGGAAGATCCGCAACCGGATCCGGGCCGAGGAGGCCCGAACCGCTCAGGCCCTGGCCGCCTACGAGCAGACCGTGCTCCGCGCCCTCGAAGAGGTACAGAACGCCCTGGTTGCCTACGGCCAGGAGAAGGTTCGGCGTGACCGCCTCCTCGAGGCGGTGGACGCTTCCCAGCGCGCCGTGAACCTGGTGCAGACCCAGTACCTGTCGGGGCTGACCAACTTCCAGAACTTCCTCGACTCCCAGCGCTCGCTGTTTCGTCAGCAGGACGAGCTGGCGGCGAGCGCCGGTCAGGTCATCATCTACCTGATCGACCTGAACCGGGCGCTGGGCGGTGGTTGGTCGCCAGGCCAGGCCGAGATGACAGCCACCGCCGCGGCTGGCGGGGAGCCACCGCAGACCGCGGGAGGGGACCGATGAACCGAAGAACGAGGTCGGCGAGCATGAATACGGATCGGGACCCTTCGAGGATGCTCGTGGTGGGTGCCGCGCTCCTGGTCGGAGCCTGCGGAGGCGAGGCGGTGCAGCGCCAGGCTCCCGAGGTGACCGTCGCGGAGCCGGTCCTGAGGCCCGTGCAGGCGTACGCCGACTTCACCGGAACGACCCGCGCCGTCGAGTCCGTGAACATCCGGGCCCGCGTGGGGGGCGTGTTGCGCCAGCAGTTGTTCGAGCCCTCCGACATGGTGAAGGAAGGAGACGTCCTGTTCATCATCGAGCAGGAGCAGTACGAGGCCGCGCGTGACGAGGCGGTAGCGGCGCTGAGGGCGGCGGTTGCCGATTCGGCGCTGAAGGAATCCAACCTGGAGCGCGTGCAGATCGCGATCGAGACGAACGCGGTGAGCCGCCAGGACCTGGACAAGGCGCAGGCCGAGCGGGATGCCGCCGTGGCCACCGTTCTCGGCGCCAGGGCCCGGCTTTCCCGGGCTCAGCTCGACTACGATTACACGATGGTACGGACGCCGATCGGCGGTCAGGTGGGACGGCGGCTGGTCGATCCCGGCAACCTGGTCGGGTACGGCGAGCAGACCCTCCTGACCACCGTCAATCGCCTCAAGCCGATTCACGTCTACTTCAACGCTCCGGAGTGGGTCGTTCTGGAGATGCTGCGCCGCATGGACGAGGCGCGCGAAGGGCTGGTCGAGGGCGATCCGACCGTGATGGACGAGGAGGAGGCGGCCGAGCTCCTGGATGACGCGAATCGCCGGCTGGAGGAAGCCACCCTCCGAGTCCTCGTCGGGACGGCCGCGGATGAGGATCGGTTTCCGTTCGAGGGTTACATCGACTTCATCGGGAACACGGTGGATCCGAGTACGGGCACCATCGAGCTCAGGGCCTTGTTCGAGAACGAGGACCGCCTGCTCTTCCCCGGGCTTTTCGTGCGCGTGCGGGCCGTGGCCGTCGAAGCGGACGAGCGCCTGGTGGTGAACGAGCGAGCCCTCGGCACCGACATCGGGGGCAAGTACCTGTTCGTCCTCGGCGAGGGGAACGTGGTGGAGCGGCGTTACGTCACCGTCGGCCAGCCGCAGCCCGACGGAACGATCGTCGTGGAGGACGGCCTCGAGATCGGGGAGACGTACATCTCGGACGGACTGCTGAGAGCACGGCCCGGGCTCCCGGTCACGCCGGTGACCGAGGAGGAGATGGCGCAGCGCCAGGCGGCCCAGCGATCTCAGTTGGAAGGTGCATCCGACGAGGGTTCCGGAGAGGAGGAGTAGGCCATGTTCAGCCGCTTCTTCATCTACCGGCCGGTCTTCGCTCTCGTCATCTCGATCGTCGTCATCATCCTCGGGACGATCTCGATTCCGACCCTCCCGGTGGAGTCCATGCCGGACATCACGCCACCGACCGTGTCGGTGAGCACGAACTTCCCGGGAGCGAACGCGGAGGTCGTGGAGCAGACGGTCACCACGCCGATCGAGAAGGAAGTGAACGGCGTGGAGAACATGATCTACATGCAGTCGAAGAGCACGTCGGTCGGCAGCATGGATCTCACCGTATCGTTCGATATCGGTACCGACCCGGACATGGCCGCGGTGTTGACGCAGAACCGGGTGTCCATCGCCGAGCCGCTCCTGCCGGAGGAGGTCAAGCGCCAGGGGGTGAAGACGGAAAAGAAGTCCACCCAGATCACCCTGATGGTGAACCTCATCTCTCCGGACGGGCGGTACGACGACATCTTCATCTCGAACTACGCCACCACCCAGATCAACGACGTCCTGGCACGGGTTCCCGGCGTGGGAAAGGTCGTGGGGATGGGGGCCAAGGACTTCGGGATGCGGATCTGGATCGATCCGGGGAAGCTCAAGGCCCGCGACCTCACGACGGATGAGGTGATCGGCGCGCTGCGCGAGCAGAACGTGCAGGTGGCCGCCGGCGCCATCGGGCAGCCCCCCAACCCCGCGGGTCTGAACTTCCAGTACACGATCACGACCCTCGGCCGCCTCGAGACGGTGGAGCAGTTCGAGAACATCATCGTCAAGACCGGCGGGTCCGGCGAGATCGTCCGCATTCGGGATGTGGCCCGCGTCGAGCTCGGATCGCAGGACTATTCGTGGTACGTGCAGCTCGACGGAGCGCCCAGCGTGGCGATCGCCGTGTATCAGCTTCCCGGGTCGAACGCCCTCGGGGTGGCCGAGGGCGTCCGGGAGGCGATCGCCGAGCTCGAGCAGAACTTCCCGGACGGGCTCGAAGCGGTCATCGCCTATGACTCGACGGAGTACATCCAGGCCTCGATCGACGAGGTGGTCTCGACGCTGATCATCGCGATCCTGCTCGTGATCTTCTCGGTGTTCATCTTCCTGCAGGACTGGCGAACCACGGTCATCCCTTCCGTGACCATCCCCGTGTCGCTGATCGGCACCTTCTTCGCCATGAAGCTGTTCGGGATGTCGATCAACAACCTCACCCTGTTCGGGCTGGTGCTCGCCATCGGTATCGTGGTGGATGACGCCATCGTGGTGGTCGAGAACACGATGCGGCTGATCGACGACGAGGGCATGGAAGCGAAGGCCGCCACCGCGAAGGCGATGGAGGAGGTCGGCGGCGCGATCGTGGCGACCACGCTGGTTCTCCTTGCGGTGTTCGTGCCGACGGCCCTGATGCCCGGCCTGACGGGACGCCTGTACCAGCAGTTCGCGATCACGATCTCGATCGCCACGGTGTTCTCGTCCATCAATGCGCTGACCCTCAGCCCCGCCCTGGCGGGGATCCTGCTGCGGCCCTCTCCCGAGACGCGCGGCCGGTTCTTCACGAAGTTCAACGAGTGGTTCGAGGTGGGCACCGGAAAGTACATGGGTGCCGTGAGAACCCTCGTTCGGCGCACGGCCGTGGTGATGGTCGTGTTCGCCGGTCTCGTGGCGGCGATGGTGTTGAGCTTCCGGATGGTGCCTGGAGGCTTCCTGCCGGATGAGGATCAGGGCTACTTCTTCGTGAACCTGGAGCTGCCGGACGGCGCCTCGATGGAGCGCACGGAGGCGGTACTCGATCGGGTGAACCTGGCGCTCGGCCGCGCCCCCGGGGTCCGGCACTACATCACGATCGGCGGCTACTCCATGCTGAACGCCGTCCAGGGTTCCAATTATGGCGCCGCGATCGTGACGCTGGACAACTGGTCGGAGCGAGGCAAGGAAGAGCACGTGGCCGCGCTGATGGCGCGTCTCCAGCAGTTCCTGTTCACCATCCAGGAGGGGCGCGCGTTCGCTTTCGGACCGCCCCCGATCATGGGCCTCGGAAACGCGACCGGGTTCTCGATGGAGCTGCAGGACCGGGGAGGGCTCGGCCTTCAACAACTCCAGACCTTCGCCCAGGACATGGTCGCCGCGGGCACGGCGAGCCCGGTGGTCGATCGCCTCAACCAGAACTTCACGGCGAATGTGCCGCAGCTGTTCGTGGATGTGGATCGCAACCGGGTGAAGACCTACGGTGTCCCGCTCCAGTCCGTGTTCACCACGCTCCAGGCGAACCTCGGATCGGCGTACGTGAACGACTTCAACCTGTTCGGCCGCACGTGGAAGGTGCAGGTTCAGGCCGACCAGCAGTTCCGCTCCAGGGTCTCGGACATCGGCCGCCTCGAGGTGCGCAACGCCGCGGGCGACATGATTCCCATGGGCTCCCTCGTCCAGGTGCGCGACACGGTGGGCCCGCAGGTGATCACACGATTCAACATGTTCCCGTCGGCCACGATCACCGGGGTCCCCACTCCCGGGAAGTCGTCCGGGCAGGCGGTGACGGAGATGGAACGGCTGGCCGGCGAGTTCCTTCCGCAGCAGATGGGCTACCAGTGGTCGGGCGTGACCTACCAGCAGATCGCGGCCGGCAACCTGGCGCCCATCATCTTCAGCCTGGCCATCATCTTCGTGTTCCTCTTCATGGCCGCGCAGTACGAGAGCTGGATGATCCCGCTGGCCGTGCTCATGGGCGTGCCGATGGCCATCTTCGGGGCCGTCGCCTCGACGGGCCTCCGCCGTCTGGACAACAACATCTACACGCAGATCGGCCTGGTGCTGCTGATCGGGCTGGCGGCCAAGACCGCCATCCTCATCGTGGAGTTCGCCAAGCAGCAGCGCGAGGAAGGCAAGGGCATCATCGAGGCAGCGGAGACGGCGGCGCGCCTTCGATTCCGGCCCATCCTCATGACGGCTTTCTCGTTCATCCTCGGGGTGATTCCGCTCGCCATCGCTTCCGGAGCCGGAGCCGCCAGCCGGGTTTCGCTCGGCACGGCGGTCCTGGGTGGGATGCTGATCGCCACCGTGAGCGGGGTGTTCCTCATCCCCGCCTTCTACGTGGTGATCCAGGGGCTGATCGAGCGGCGAGGCGGCGGTCGCCGGTCGGATTCGGCGGTCTCGACCGGAACCGGACCGGGAGATCCTCCCGTGGCCGATGAGCCGGCTTGAGTCCCCCGGCCCTGCACAGCGGCAGCTGGTGACTCGCGGCCCGGACTCGATCTCCGGGCCGCCTGGTTCCCGCCGCGGGGATCCCGGTCAGGACCGCCCGTCGCGGGGCAAACTGTCCCAAACGTCGACAAGCCGTCGAGCGTCGGCGCAGCGATCCGGCCATCCGTCCGGGCGGCCATGGTCCGGGAACGGTTGATTTATCGGCCTTTGCCGCAGCCCCTTACCCTCGCTGACCGCACCTCGACCGCGTCTGGCACACAGGTTGCCTTCCTCCCTCCCGATGGGGTGCAAGCTCCAGGCATCGGAAGAGCCTTTATCGAATTGACATAGAACCAGTTCTCGATCTTCGGTTCCGCGCGGATACCGGTTCCGAATCGAGAGCGCCAACGGTAGCCGGGCCGTCTCCCGGCGTCGGCTCAGCGAATCACCCATCGCGGTGCGCTCGCCCCCCGGCGCCTGCTCCGTCCAGGCTACCGAACACGCCTCAGCCCTCTTGTGGCAACGCTGGGCCGCCGGCTCGATCGGCTGCTCACTGCGAATAGATGGAGTCAAAGGACTCTGAGCGCGTCGGATGGCGATGATTGACGGCATCCGGCTGGTACCGTGCCACACATCGGAGGGATTCCATGTCCGTTCCTCTTGAGCTCGCACTCCAGGCCACGACCCCGGGGTGGCATCGTCGAGATTTCGTGAAGGCGTGCGGCATGGCGGCCGCGGCCGTCGGCCTGCCCGCGGAAGCGGCAGCCAAGTTCGTCCAGAACGCGGAGGCCGGCCTCAAGCCGTCCGTGATCTGGCTCTCCAACCAGGAGTGCACCGGCTGCACCGAGACCCTGCTCCGCACCTCGCACCCCGGCCTCGCCGAGCTGATCATCGATCTGATTTCCCTCGACTACCACGAGGCCCTGTTCGCGGCCGCCGGACACCAGATCGAAGCGGCGCGACGGGCGGCGATGGAGCGGTATGCCGGCAGCTACATCCTGGTGATCGAGGGCGCCATCCCGACCAAGGACGACGGGATCTACTGCAAGATCGCCGGACACACCTCGCTGGACCTGGTGCGCGAGTGCGCCGAGAGCGCCGGCGCGATCATCGCGATCGGATCGTGCGCCTCGTGGGGCGGCATTCCGTCCGCCGATCCAAATCCCACGGGCGCGTCCGGCGCCCCGGCGGTCCTGGAAGGCAAGACGGTGGTCACGATTCCCGGTTGCCCGGCGAACCCGTACAACTTCCTCGGCGTGGCCCTGCAGTACGCCACCTTCGGCACCCTGCCCGAGCTGGACGACCTCGGGCGGCCCAAGTTCGCGTACGGTCGAACGATCCACGAGCACTGCCCGCGCAGAGCCCACTTCGACGCTGGACGCTTCGCCCGCCAGTTCGGAGACGAGGGACACCGGCTCGGGTACTGCCTGTACCACCTCGGCTGCAAGGGACCGCAGACCTTCGCCAACTGCTCGGTCCAGCACTTCAACGAGGTCACCGACGCCTGGCCGATCGGGATCGGCTATCCGTGCTACGGCTGCACCGAGCAGAGCCTCGCCTTCCGGGTCGCGCGCGTGGAAACGGTGGATCCGAACGAGATCGTACCGCCCTCCACCTATCCGCCGATCTTCGCGGATCGCGGTCCGATCAGCCCGCTCGCCACGGGCATCGGCGGTGCCGTCGTCGGCGGAGCGATCGCCGCCGGAGTGATGGCTTCCAAGAAGGTGGCCGAGAGCACCGCGGAGGCCGGCGCGGGAGAGGAGGGCTGACGATGAACATCTCGCGTAGAGGTGCCCTCAAGGTCGCCGCCCTCGGGGCCGCGGCCGCCAGCGGGGTGCGAAAGGCAGAGGCGCGCGAGCGCCGCGAGGCACCCGACGACGCGGTCGGGATGCTCTACGACTCGACCCTCTGCATCGGGTGCAAGGCCTGCGTCGTGGCGTGCAGAAGGGCGAACGGGCTCTCGTTCGAGCCGGACAGCACGCTGTACGACGACCCGGTCGACCTGACCGGTCACACCGCGAACATCATCAAGCTGTACAACGGGGAGGAGCGGGCCGCGTTCATCAAGCAGCAGTGCATGCACTGCGTGGACCCCGCCTGTGCCTCCGCCTGCATGATGGGCTCGTTCCAGAAGCGCGACAACGGAATCGTGACCTGGCGTCCGGAGAAGTGCATCGGCTGCCGCTACTGCCAGATCGCGTGCCCGTTCGAGATTCCCAAGTTCGAGTGGGACTCTCCGCTGCCCCGAATGGTCAAGTGCCAGCTGTGCCTCGACAAGGCCGGAGGCACGGAGCCGGGCCAGCTCCGGGAAGGCATGGAGCCGGCCTGTTGTGAGGTCTGTCCGCGCGACGCCGTGATCTACGGCGACTACGAAGAGCTGAAGCAGGAGGCGCAGGCCCGACTCGACGCGGAACCCGACCGGTACAACCCGAGAGTCTACGGGCTCGACGATCTCGGCGGTACGCAGGTGCTCTACCTCGCACCCGCCGGCGTCGAGTTCTCCGACCTGGGGCTTCCGGAATACGGTCCCGAGTCCGTTTCGCAAACGCCGGTCGGCCTCCAGCATACGATCTACAAGGGCTTCGTCGCGCCGGTGGCCCTGTACGCGGTTCTCGCCGGTCTGACCTGGAGAAGCCGCCGTCAGCAGGACGCAGAAGCGGACCAGGAGGTGGCATCATGAGCGCGCGAGCCACGCCGGTCGGAGGGAAGCTTCTCACCCCCACCATGAAGGGACTGCTGATCCTCATCGGGATCGCCGCCGTTCTGCTCCTGTGGCGATTCGCGGCGGGGCTGGGCGCGGTGACCGACCTGAGTGACGGCTACCCGTGGGGCCTGTGGATCGCGTTCGACGTGGTGACGGGCACGGCCCTCGGGTGCGGCGGTTACGCCATCGCCCTCCTGGTCTACGCTTTCAACAAGGGCAAGTACCACCCGCTGGTGCGCTCCGCGCTCCTGGCCAGCGCACTCGGCTACACGCTCGGGGCGATCGGCGTGCT
>NZ_JBZQEK010000008.1:0-5304 GCF_058719085.1 Candidatus Benthicola sp. | reverse complement strand
GGCTCGCCACCATCCTCGACCTGCAGTCGGCCCAGATCACCCTGCTCGAGGCCCAGGTCGGCCTCATCCGCAGCCGCTTCGACTATCAGCTCGGCCTCGCCCGACTCGAAGCCCTGCTCGGCACCAACCTCAGATAACCGGATGGAACGGAGATAGACGAGTCCCGATGAACATGGATTGGAAGAGCGGCACCAGGGCCGCCGCGATCAGCCTCGCGGTCAGCATCGCAGTGGCCGCGTGCGAGACGGGCGCCGCCGACGAACCCTCGATGGGTCTGTCCACGATCGCCGTGCAGGTAAAGGACATCAGCTCGGCCGTGGCGGCTACGGGCACGGTCGAGCCGATCCGGGTGATCGACGTCAAGTCACAGGCCTCGGGCGAAGTGCGCGAGGTGGCGGTCGAGCTGGGAGATGAGGTCGAGCGGGGGGATCTGCTCGTTCGGATCGACCCGCGCGACGTCCGCAACGCGTACAACCAGGCCGTCGCGGACCTGGACGTGGCCCAGGCTCGCCACACCGTCGCCCAGCGCCAGCTCGAGCGCACCACCGACCTGCGGGAGTCGCAGGTCGTCACGGAAGAAGAGTACGAGAGTGCCCTCCTCGAGGAGGCAAATGCCAAGGCGGCCCTCGTGAAGGCGGAGACGAACCTCGAGCTTGCCGAGGACCGGCTGAACGACGTGGCCGTGGCCGCCCCGATCACCGGCACCGTGGTGGAGAAGACGGTCGAGGAGGGACAGATCATCACGTCGGCCAAGGAGGTCACCGGAGGCACGATCCTCCTGCGGATGGCGGACCTGAACGAGGTACAGGTCCGCACGCTGGTGGACGAGACCGACATCGGCCTCATCCAACCGGGGCTCGAGGCCAGCATCCGCGTCGAGGCCTACCCCTCGAGGGAGTTCCACGGTCGCGTCCTCCAGATCGAGCCACAGGCCGTGGTCGAGCAGAACGTCACTCTGTTCGCCGTACTCACCCGGATCGACAACCGCGAGGGGCTGCTGAAGCCCGGGATGAACGCGGACGTGGAGATCCAGGTCGGGGAGCGGCTCGGCGTCCTCGCCCTCGCCAACGGGGGCATCAAGACGGTGGAGGAGGCCCAGGCCCTGGTCGCCGCCCTCGGGCTCGATCCCGACCTCCTGGAGCAGCGTGTGGAAGCTCCGGATGGCGGCGACGGCGAGGCGGCGACCGAAGCGGACGAGGCACAGGCCGAGGAAGGCGACGGTCTGCCCTCCATGAGCCGGATTCAGGCCATGTCCCAGGAGGAGCGGCGCGAGTTCATGCAGGGCCTGAGCGCGGCCGAGCGGCAGCAGTTGTTCGCTCGGTTCCAGGAGATGCGAGAAGCCCGTCAGCGAGCCGACCAGGCGGACCCGGGCAGTCCGAAGCCGGGGTTCGTGTTCATCGACACGCCGCGCGGAATCACCCTGAAGCCGGTCACGCTGGGGCTGTCGGACTGGGACTTCACCGAGATCATCGCGGGGCTCGCGGAGGGTGACTCGGTCCTGCAGGTCCCGCAGGGGCTCGTGCAGCAGAGCGAGATGCTCGAGTTCATCCGCCGCCGCACGTCGATGCCCGGCATGGGACGCTGAGGAGGCCCGTCGATGCTCATTCTCGAGATCATCAAGGTCGCCCTCCAGGCGATCGGCACCAACAAGATGCGCAGCTTTCTCACCATGCTGGGCATCGTGATCGGGGTCGGGGCGGTGATCACCATGGTCGCCCTCGGAACGGGCGCGCAGCGGTCGGTCGAGAGCCAGTTGCAGGCCCTCGGTACCGACGTCCTCACGGTCCGGCCCGGCCAGGGCTGGCATCGGGGCGCGCGGTCGGGCAGCGCCCGCATGTACCTGACCGATGCGGAGGCCGTGCTGGACGAGGCCGACGCCATCGTGATGGTGGCCCCGGAGATGGTGAACAACGCCCAGGTGGAGTTCGGCCGTTCCAACGCGAACATGCGGGTAACCGGCACCACCGCGACCTACGCGACCCTGAACAACTACGCCCTGGAATACGGGAGGTTCTTCTCGGCCGAGGAGGACTCCGGCAGACGTCGCGTGGCGGTGCTCGGCGGCACCGTGCCCGAGATGTTCCAGAGCACGGCGCTCGACATGCTCGGACAGACCATCAACATCCAGAACGTCACCTTCGAGGTCATCGGCGTGCTCGAGGCCAAGGGCGGCTCGGGCTGGTTCAACCAGGACGAGAGGATCTTCATCCCGATCCAGACGGCCCAGTTCCGGATCATGGGAACGGACCGGATCGGGTCCTTCAACGTCAAGATCGCCCAGGGCTACTCGCCCACCGCCGCCATGGCGCAGATCGAGCAGGTCATGCGCCGGGAGCACAAGCTCAGGGTCGGAGACGACAACGATTTCTACGTGCAGGACCGGGCCGAGCTGATGGGCACGATGCAGGAGGCCACCGAGACCTTCACCTTCCTGCTGGCGGGCATCGCGGCCGTGAGCCTTCTCGTCGGGGGCATCGGAATCATGAACATCATGCTGGTCTCGGTGACGGAGCGCACGCGGGAGATCGGCATTCGGATGGCCATGGGCGCCACCCGGCGCCAGGTCCTGACGCAGTTCCTGCTCGAGGCCCTCGTCCTGTGTCTCGTCGGCGGTCTCGTCGGAATCGGCCTCGGCTTCGGGGCGTCGAAGACGCTGGCCGACCTCGCCAACTGGACGACCGCCGTGTCGCCGCAGGCGGTGGGAATGGCCGTGGTGTTCTCGGCCGTGGTGGGTCTCTTCTTCGGCGCGTGGCCCGCGCGCCGCGCCGCCAGTCTCGATCCGATCGAGGCGCTCCGATACGAGTGACCGCAGGACGAACGGCGCTCCCCGGGCTTGCGTGCGGGGAGCGCCAGCACCAGCGTAGCTCCATGAGCCTCATCCCGTTCGACGATCTTCCCCCGGATTCGCGCCTGTGGTGCTTCGGCGCTTCGCGCCCCCTCACGCAGGGGGACACGGATCGCATCGAGACCTCGATGCGGTCGTTCCTCGCCGAATGGGCCGCCCACAGGCGGGACCTGCACGCCGGCTTCACGACGTCGCACGATCGGTTCCTCCTGGTCGCGGTGGACGAGTCCCGGGCCGGGGCCTCGGGGTGCTCGATCGACGGACTGAACCGGCACCTCCGGGAGCTGGGAGAGGAGCTCGGGGTGCAGCTGCTGGATGCGACCCCGGTCTGGTTCCGGGACACGCAGGGAGACATCGACACCACGTCGCGCTCCGGATTCGTGGAGCTCGCGAAGCAGAAGCGCGTCGGTCCCTCCACGCAGGTCTTCGATCTCACGATCTCCAGCGTCGGGGCCTTCCGGCTCGGCGGCCTCGAGCGCGCCGCGGAAGACGCCTGGCACCGGGTCCTGCTTTCACGGGCCTGACGCCGTCATGACGACCGACTCCTGCACGCCGGCCCTCGTCCTGTCGGGCGGTGGCGCGCGGGGCGCCTACCAGGTCGGGGTCCTGCGCCAGATCGCGCGCGACCATCCGGAGCTCGGCTTCCCGGTGCTCACCGGGGTGTCGGCAGGCGCCATCAACGCGGCCTATTTGGCCAGTCAGGACTCGAGTCTCGCGGATGCCACGGACTCCCTGGCCCGGCTGTGGTCCACGCTCTCCACCTCGGCAGTGATGCGGACGGACGTCTTTTCGCTCCTCGGCAACGCGCTGCGGATCGTGGCGGCCCTGACGCTGGGGGGTTCCCGCCTGGCGCCGTCCGCCCGCGGCCTGGTGGACACGAAGCCGCTCGGAAGGCTGCTGGACCGAGTGGTGGATTCGGAACGAATCGAAGCGAACATCCGGGATGGACAGCTTGAGGCCCTCGCCGTGTCCGCCACCTCGTACCGCACCGGCGAGAGCATCACCTTCGTGCAGGGCCGGCCGGGGATCGAAATGTGGAGCCGGCACCGGCGTCGCTCGCGGCTGGAGCGCATCGGCTCGGAGCACGTCCTGGCCTCCACGGCCATCCCCCTGTTCTTCCCCGCCCGAGCGGTGAAGGGGGAATATTTCGGGGACGGCAGCCTCCGGCAGGGGTACCCGCTCTCACCCGCCGTGCACCTCGGGGCCGATCGAATCCTGGCCATCTCGAGCCGTTACGTCAGCGCCGGCCCCGAGACCGACCCGGAGGACGACACGTATCCGAGCACCGCCCGGATTCTCGGTCTGGCGCTCAACTCGATCTTCCTCGACCAGCTGGACGCCGACGCGGAGCGGTTGGAGAGCGTGAACCAGCTCCTCTCCCGAGCCGATCCGAAACACCGCTGGCTGCTCACGGACCGGGAGGTCGAGATCCTGGTGATCCGCCCCTCTCAGGACATCGGCCGAATGGCGCGATGGTACGAGCGCAACCTGCCCCTCGCGCTCCGCCACCTGATCCGCGGCCTGGGCACGCGAAGAGGCTCGGGTTCCGACCTCCTGTCGTATCTGCTCTTCGTGCCCGAGTTCCTGAGCGACCTGATCCGACTCGGCGAGCGGGACGCCACCCTCAACCGGGCTCGCATCGCGCGATTCGTCGAAGGCTGCACCGGACCCTCTCGAGGGGCCTGACGTACCGGGGAAGCGGACACGTCGGGGGGGACGCGCCGCGCGGCGGTCCGCGGTCAGACGTGATTCAGCAGCATCAGCTCGTGCGGGTGCGGCGACAGGTAGGCCTGCTCCAGGAGGTACTCCTGCTCCTGCCTTCGCACGTGATGGCGGAGCAGGGTCAGGGGCACGATCAGGGGCAGAAGTCCCTGGCGATATCGCTCGATCGCTTCCGTGAGCTCCGCGCGGTCCGCCCGATCGAGCGCATCGGACACGTATCCCGCCAGGTGCTGCAGCACGTTGGCGTGTCCCTTCCTCGATGGGGGGCGGCGCATGACGGCCGCGAACTCGTCCTGGTACGCACGTGCCAGCTCCGTCGCCGAGTCCGATCGGTCCGCCGAGCCGAGCAATCGCCCCAGCCGACGCGTACCGGCCTGGTTCCGCGCCATGCAGAGGAACTTATGCCGGGCATGGTATTCCATCAGCCCGCGGCGCGTGATCCCCTCGCGTTCCATGTCCTTCCAGCGGCGCATGGAAAACACCCGGGCGATGAAGTTCTCCCGAAGGCGCGGGTCGTTCAGGCGCCCCTCTTCCTCCACCGGCAGGTGCGGGGCGAGACGCAGTAGGGCCTCCGCAAAGATCCCCGTTCCGTCCCTGGCGGGCACGTCGTTGGCGTCGTACACCTTCACGCGCTCCATCCCGCAGCTCGGCGAATCCTTCTTCAAGATGTAGCCGCACAGGTCCAGCTCGAGTATCCCGGCGACGCGTGCCTCGGACCACTCCGCCATGCGGGCGGT
>NZ_JBZQEK010000007.1:0-25591 GCF_058719085.1 Candidatus Benthicola sp. | reverse complement strand
CGCTGGAAGAAGAACCGCAGCTTCGTCTCCGCCTGCCGCGCGTTCATGCCGTGAAGATCGAGAGTCTCCACCGGCGACTCCACGAGCAGGAGCGCGATGCCCGAGAGCTCCGGCGCGGCGGAATCCACCCGCCCGCTATCTTTTCTCCTCTTCTTCCGCTTCTTCTTCCGAGCCATGTGGCCAACTTCGGCGCCCGCTCTCCGGCGCGCCACTGACGGCTCGACCCAACCGCCGCCCCTGCCGCCGCTGAACCGCCAGACACGACACTCGGAGCGCCGTCGCGGAACCGCCCGTCGAGCTGCCCTCCGCCGGCCCCCGGGGCCGCCGCGACTCGCCCTGCCCCCGCCTCTTGTCCCATACTCCGACCATGAACGGTCACCCGTGCCACCCGATCCGCGGGCGCCTCAACGCCTGGTTCCTCGCTGCCGCCGACGAGGTCATGCACCGGGAGTACGGGGACAGGAAGCGCCGCATCTTCGGCGACATCCCGGACACGGTGGTCGAGCTCGGGCCCGGCTCGGGGGCGAACTTCCGCTACTATCCGAGAGGCACCCGGGTGATCGCGGTCGAGCCGAACCCGGCCATGCACCGGCGGATGTACGCGCAGGCCCGGCGGCACGGCATCGAGATCGACCTGCGACACGCCGGCGCCGAGGGCATGGAGGTCGAGACCGGGAGCGCGGATCTCGTGGTGTCGACCCTCGTCCTGTGCACGGTCCGAGACCCCGCGCAGGCCGTGGCCGAGGTGAAGAGGGTGCTCGGGCCCGGCGGACGGTTCGCCTTCCTGGAGCACGTGGCGGCGCCGCCCGGGACCCGGATCCGCAAGGTGCAGGACACGCTTCGTCGCCCGTGGGCGTGGCTCGGCGAGGGTTGTCAGCTGAACCGCGACACCGCCGCGACGATCGAGGCGGCCGGGTTCGATCGCCTCGAGCTCGAGCGCTTCGACGCGCACGGCAACACGCCCGTCCGGCCCCACATCTCGGGCTTCGCGATCGGAGCGTAGGCACTCCTGACCCAACCGGACGTCCCGGCCGGCGACGCGGCGACCTCAGACGGTGCGGGATCGCCATGGGCCCGCCCGGCTCCGAAAACTGGCCTGAGTCGGACCGATCGCCTATCGTCGGGACGTGGACATCCGAACCAAGCTGGTCTTCGTTCTCGCCGCAGTGACGCTCGGCAGCATGCTGGCGTTCGGCGCCTTCATGTACCGTATGGCGACCGGGATGATCAGCGAGGGGACGGAGGAGCAGCTCGAGGGCCTCGCCGAGTCCGGGGCGGATGCGCTCACCAGCATCGTGGCCGGGTGGCAGGAGCGCGTGCTGCTCGTCTCCAGCCGCACGCAGCTTCGCCTCAGCCTCGCCGAATACGAGCGGGCCGGAGACGAGGCCTCTCTGGCGCGGATCCGCGTGATCCTGGGCGATGCCACGGATGCGGTGCGGAGCGTGACCGGCCTCGCGGTCTACGACCGTCGCGGGCAGCTCCTCTTGCAGGTGGGGGACGAGTTTCCCGCCGAAGACGTGCCTCCGAAGTCGCTTCCGGCGCGCGCCACGGCATCGAGGCCCTCCGAGGTGCTCCCGCTTGGCGTGCTGTTCGACGGCGAAGGCGCCCGGGTGCGATACGTCACTCCGCTCGAGCTGGAAGGGCGCCGGGTCGGGTTCCTGTATGCCCTGATCAGCGCGCACCGCCTGGTCGATCTCACCGGCGACTACACGGGTCTCGGAGAGAGCGGCGAGCTGCTGATCGTCGTTCCGGACTCGGCGGGTACCGGCGCCCGCACTCTTCACCCGGTGCGGCAGCCGGGGGACGGTGATCCCGGGGCCGGCCGCAGGCTCACCGGGACCAGCGACCCGGCGGTCCGGGCCCTCGAGGGTGAGGAGGGCGTGTGGACGAGCGGGCTGGTGGACTACCGCGGCGAGGCCGTGTGGGCCGCGACCCGGTACCTGGAGGGCACGGGGTGGGGACTGGTCGTCAAGTTCGATGCGGATGAGAAGGCAGCGAAGATTCGCAACTTCCGTGAAGAGATGGTGGCTCTGGCGCTTTCCCTGGCCGGGATCTGCGTCTTCGTGGCGTTCATCCTCGGGTTCCGCTTCGCGACGCCGATCCACGACCTCGCCGGGGTCGCCAACCGGATCGGCGAGGGGGACCTGGACGCCCGTGCGGAGGTGAAGCGCGAAGACGAGATCGGCCTGCTCGCGCGCACCTTCAACCAGATGGCGGACGAGCTCGAGGTTCGGGTCGAGGAGCTGCACGAGTTCCAGAAGTTCTTCGAGCTGTCGCTCAACCTCCTGTGCATCGCGGGCACCGACGGCTACTTCAAGCGCGTGAACCCGGCGTTCGAGAGGGCGCTCGGGTGGGGTGAGGACCGGCTGCTCGGAAGCCCGTTTCTCGATCTCGTTCACCCGGAGGACAGGGACGCCACGCAGGCCGAGATCGACAAGCTCGCCCAGGGCATTCCCACCATCAACTTCGTCAATCGGTTCGAGTGCGCGGACGGGTCGTTCAAGTGGTTGCGGTGGACCTCTCACCCGGAGCCCGAGTCCGGCCTCCTGTACGCGATCGCGCACGAGATCGACCCGGCCGAGATCGAGTCGGTGCAGGACCCGGGATGAGTCCGGGTGAGCGGGCGGACGTGGACCGGGCCGAGTTCGGGTTGAAGCGCTGATGGACCCGGTCCTGTTCATCCACCTGCTCGGTGGGCTCGTGTACCTGCTCTCCGGCGGCGACCTGCTCGTGCGGGGCGCGGTGGCGCTGGCCCGCCGCTTTCACGTCTCCCCGATGGTGATCGCGCTCACGGTGGTGGCGTTCGGCACCTCTCTGCCGGAGCTGGTCGTGGTGCTGCAGGCGGCGCTCACCGGCTATCCGGGGCTGGTCCTCGGCAACGTGGTGGGGAGCAACACGGCGAACGTCCTCCTGGTGATGGGAGCCGGGGCCGTCGTGTACCCGCTGGTGTACGGGGAACGGTCGGTGCGGCGCGACAGCGTGTTCATGATCGCGGCCACGGTGGCGCTGATCGGCCTGAGCACGACCGGTGCGCTCACGCGGCTCGACGGCATCATCCTGCTCGGAGCCCTCGTCGCGGTGAACGCGCTCACGGCGCGGGAGGCGGCGAAGGCCTACCGGGAGTCTGTCCTCAAGCCGCCCCTCGAGTGGGTGCTCGGCCTGCCGAGTCAGCTCCGGACGACGCTCCTGTTCATCGTGCTCGGCGCCATCTTTCTTCCCCTCGGAGCGAACCTGGTGGTGAACGCGTCGGTGGACATCGCCGAACACCTCGGGGTGAGCGACACGATCGTCGGGCTCACCGTGCTGGCGATCGGCACTTCGCTGCCCGAGCTGGCCACCACGGTCACCGCGGCCCTTCAGAAGCACACCGAGGTGGCGATCGGCACGGTGATCGGCAGCAACATCTTCAACATCCTGGCGATCATGGGAGTAGGCGCCGTGGTGAGCCCGTTCCCGATCGAAGTTCCCGGGGGCATGCTGAGCCTCGATTACCCGGTGATGCTTGGCTCCGCCCTGCTGCTCAGCGTGTTCGTGTGGCTGCGCCGCCCCCTGGGGCGCACGGCCGGGATCCTCTTCCTACTCGCGTACGTGGCCTACCTGGCATTCCTCGGAACGCGGACGTTCGCGATCGCCTACGGATGAGGTCCGGCTGATGCACACCGCTCGGCGCACGCACCGGTTCACGGAGTCCGTCATCCGGGAGATGACCCGGGTCGCCATGGAGCACGGCGCGATCAACCTGGCCCAGGGCTTCCCCGATTTTCCGGCGCCGGAGCTGCTCAAGGAGGCTGCGGCGCGGGCGATTCACGCCGACCTCAACCAGTACGCGATCACCTGGGGATCGAAGCGGCTTCGCGACGCGATCGCCGTGAAGTACTACGACTGGTACGGGATGGACGTGAGCGCCGAGACCGAGGTGACCGTCACCTGCGGGGCCACCGAGGCGATGGTGTCCACGCTGCTCGCCATCGTGGACCCGGGCGAGGAAGTGATCGTCTTCGAGCCCTTCTACGAGAACTACGACCGCGACGCGATTCTCTGCGATGCGAAGCCCGTGTACGTGCCGATGCGGGGCCGGGAGGAGCTGGACCTGGATCGCCTCGCCGCTGCCTTCTCGGACCGGACCCGCGCGATCGTGGTCAACACGCCGAACAATCCGACCGGCCGGGTCGCATCGCGGCGGGACCTCGAGGGGATCGCCGAGCTGTGTCGCCGTCATGACGCCTACGCGGTCACGGACGAGATCTACGAGCACATCTACTACGAGGGCGAGCACGTTCCGATCGCCACGCTGCCGGGGATGCGGGAGCGGACGATCACGGTGAGCGGGGCCTCGAAGACCTTCGCCGTGACGGGCTGGCGCGTCGGAACGATTGTCGCCCCGCCCGAGGTGACCGGAGCGATCCGGAAGGTGCACGACTTCCTCACCGTGGGGGCACCGGCGCCGCTCCAGGAGGCGGTCGCCATCGCCATGGAGACGCTCGGCCCGGACTACTACACGGACATGGCCCTCCGGTACCGGGCCCGGCGCGACCTCCTCGTCTCGGGGCTGAAGGAGTGCGGGTTCCGGTGCGACCCGCCCGAGGGTTCATACTACGTTATGGCCGAATTCAGCGAGCTCAGCAACCGGCCGGACGACGAGTTCGCCGTGTGGCTCACCGCCGAGCGCGGCGTGGCCGCGGTTCCCGGGTCGAGCTTCTTCGTGGATCCGGGAGATGGGAGGAAGTTCGTGCGCTTCGCCTTCTGCAAGACGGAGTCGCTGCTCGCCGAGGCGGTGGAACGGCTAAGGGGAGGATCGGACCGATGAACGAACCTGCGAACGGGGTGCACGAACCGGGGCCCGACTCGACCGACCGCTTCGCCGACCGACTCCGCATCCGCGTTCCGGCTCGCCACAACGAGCGGCTGTCGAGCCTGATCGATCGGGTGAACGGGAGCGACGAGCTCTACGCGCTGTGGGTGGCCCAGAACGTCAACGCGGTGGACCGGCTCCGGATCTCGGACCACGGTCCGGTGCACGTGCAGATCGTCGCCAACTCGGCCCTGCGCCTCCTCCGGTTGCTGCTCGACGCCGGAGCGGAGCCAGCCGTTTGCCGCGACTACGGCCTCGACCCGAAGGACGCCGAGGTCGTCGTGGTCCTGGCGGCGCTGCTCCACGACGTCGGGATGTCGATCCATCGCGAGAGCCACGAGACGTTCTCGCTCTTCGTCGCCCAGCCGCTGCTCCGCGAGTTGCTGGCGGAGACGTACGAAGAGGCGATCGCCACGATCCTTCGCTCGGAGGTGCTGCACGCCATTATCGCGCACCGATCGGGAGGCACTCCGCTGACTCTCGAGGCCGGCGTGCTCCGCGTGGCCGATGCGCTGGACATGGAGCAGGGCCGATCCCGCATTCCATTCGACGCGGGGTCCACCTCGATCCATGCCGTCTCGGCCGCCTCGATCGCCAACGTCCACATCGAGAAGGGCGGCGACACGGCGGTTCGCATCCGGGTGGAGATGACGAACTCCGCCGGAGTGTACCAGGTGGACAAGCTCCTTCGCGACAAGCTCCTCGGATCGGGTCTCGAGCCGTATCTTTCGGTGGAGGCCCACATCGAGGGCGAGACCGAGAAGCGGATCGTGCAGAGCTTCCGCCTGTGACCGAAGGAGGCCCGATGGACCCTCGCCTGCAACCCGTTCGATCGATCCTGGACTTCAACGCCGGCCTGTTCGTCCGCGCGCTGGAGGGGGTGGACGCCCACCTCGGGGAGCGCCGACCGAACGATCATACGAACAGCCTGTCCTTCATCGCCTGCCACGTGCTGGACGCCCGCTTCCACCTCCTCAAGATGGCGGGCCACCCGCGGACCAATCCGTGGCAGGCCCTGTTCGACGCGACCACCGACATCGGCACCATGAAGGAGTACCCGCCCCTGTACGAGCTCCTGGCGGAGTGGGAGGAGCTGCACGAGGCGACGCGGACGCACCTGGCCGAGCTCACTCCGGCCGAGCTGGACGAGCCGGCGCCCGTGGAGCTCCCGACCGACGACCGGTCCGTGCTCGGGTGCATCACCTTCCTCGCAGCCCACGAGTCGTATCACGTCGGCCAGATGGGCTTGGTCCGGAAGTATCTCGGTCTCGATCCGGTGGTGAAGCGCTGATCTGCGCGGCCGGTGGGAGACCCCCGCCGGCCGGCTCACCTTCCCGCGCCGAATCGGCTCCTCCCGCCGCCTCGACGAGGACCCCCTCCGGCGGGTTGACCACTACATGTAGTGGTCTTACTTTAAGGATGCCCCAAGATGTTGCGCTTCATGTGGAAAAATCCGCGAATTTCGTGGATTCGGCGTGGATAAAGGCGCTGGCGCTGTGGATAGGCCGGCGTCGCGGAAGGTCGCTGGAAGGCGGCAAGCCGCAGTCGTTCAGGATCTTAGCGGCCCACTCACGGCTCGCGGGTGATTTCGCTCGCGGGCGAGTCGACGCGCAGGATCGAGGAGGACGAACATGCCCAACCTCCACGAGGCCGCGGAAGCAGCCGGCCTGAGGGCCAGAGGCACGACCGGCAAGCATCCGGTGCTCTCTCGACGCTGGATCCGGGAGGCGATCGCGGCCAACCGTTCGGCTTTCGAGCTGGAGATGCGGCGAGAGCGTCGCAGGCTTCTGGACTCGAGGTTCGAGGCTTTCTGGAAGGAGACCAGCGCCCGCCAAGCGTGAGCGAAGACGTTCAGCGAAGCGACGTACCCCGAAATGTAGGTCGGTCCCGCCCCCGCGCGGGCCGACCGGCGGGCGCGACCCCCGGCCAGGCCGGGGGTTTTTCTTTGTCCACGCTTCGGCGGCACGCCCCGGCGGGATGCCGAACCTGCGCGATGCCGCTCCTGCCCGTCCCGCCGCCACTGGAAGGCGGCGCCGCGCCCGGATACCTTGTGCCGCCATGACCACCGGAGAATCACCATTGCCCTGCTCCGTTCCGGAGAACGGTCTCCACCCCCGCCGGCCGACGTGCACGGTTCGCGTGGGCGGAGTCTCCGTGGGAAGTGGCCACCCGGTCGTCGTGCAGTCGATGACCAACACCGACACGGCGGATGTGGAGGCCACCGTCCGCCAGGTGGCCGAGCTCGCCGAGGCGGGAAGCGAGCTGGTCCGGGTCACGGTCAACACCTCTGCGGCCGCCGCCGCGGTCCCGACGATCGTCTCGCGGCTCGAGGGGATGGGCGTTCGGGTACCGATCATCGGCGACTTCCACTTCAACGGCCACATTCTGCTTCCCGGTCATCCCGACTGTGCCGCCGCCCTGGCGAAGTACCGGATCAATCCCGGAAACCTCGGGGCGAAGAAGTGGGATCAGCACTTCGAGACCATCGTCCGGTGCGCGATCGAGAACCGGAAGCCGGTGCGGATCGGGGTGAACTGGGGGTCGCTCGACGCGGCGCTTCTCACCCGGATGATGGACGAGAACGCGAGGCTCGAGGAGCCGGTTCCGGCCGATGCGGTGACGATCGCCGCGGTCGTGGAGAGCGCGATGCGTTCGGCTCGCGTGGCTGAGCAGATCGGTCTGCCGCACGATGCGATCATCCTCAGCGCCAAGGTCTCCGCGGTGCCGGACCTGCTGCGCGTGTACCGATCCCTGGCGCCGCTCTCGGACTACCCGCTCCACCTCGGGCTCACGGAGGCGGGGATGGCGCGGAAGGGCACCGTGGCCAGCGCCGCCGGGATCGGCATCCTGCTGGCGGAGGGGATCGGCGACACGATCCGCGTGTCGCTCACGCCGACGCCGGGAGGCGACCGCAGCGAGGAGGTCCGGGTCGCCCGGCAGCTCCTGCAGTCGCTCGGTCTGAGGAGCTTCGAGCCGCAGGTGACGGCCTGCCCGGGCTGCGGACGCACCACCAGTACCTTCTTCCAGGAGATGGCACAGGACATCGAGGCGTGGCTGCAGCGACGCATGCCCGAGTGGAAGGAGAGCCACCCCGGCGTGGAGGCGCTTTCGGTCGCCGTGATGGGGTGCGTGGTGAACGGCCCGGGCGAGTCCAAGCACGCCGACGTCGGGATCTCGCTGCCGGGCAGCTTCGAGGAGCCGAGCGCCCCCGTCTACGTCGACGGGGAGCATCACGCCACCCTGCGCGGCGAGGACATCGTGCCCCGGTTCCTCGCCATCCTCGAGGACTACGTGGATCGACGCTTCGGCGCCTCCTGACCCGTCAGGATCTCGAGGCCGTCAGACTTCGAACCGTTCCTCGCTGCCACAACGATTCCGGTGGATCTCTCCCGTCGCGGCGAGGTGACGCAGCGCCGCCAGCGTCTCCCTCAGCAGCAGCTCCCGCGCTCCCTCGCCCGGCAGGGTCCCGTACGTCCGGGACAGCGCCTCCTGTGGCGTACGGGCGCCGGATCTCACGGCGGCCGCGGTCCGGTCGAGCTGCCGCACGAGTCGGCTGCGCTCCCGTTTCAGCCACGCGGCCGGTCGGTCGATGGCCCCGGTGTGGCTGGTGAGGATGAGCTTCGGGTCCAGGTCGGCGACCCGGTCCAGGCTCTCCAGGTACTCGCCGAGGGAGTCCTCGGACGCATCCGCCACGCGAAGCGGCGTCTTGAGGCCGAGAAGAAACTGGTCGCCCGCCAGGAGCACCCCGGTCTCCGCGTTCCACAGGAGCAGGTGTCCCGGGGCATGACCGCCCGCCCGAAGCCATTCCCACCCGTGCACGGGCCGTAGCGGGCCGCCTTCCCCGGAGAGCGTCTCGATCCGGGTACCGTCCGGTACCAGATGATCCGCCCTCAGCGCACTCTCCGCGTCCTCGTGCGCGATCACGACCGGGGGGCCAAGCGACGCGAGTCCGCCGGAATGGTCCCGGTGCGCGTGGCTGAGGACCACCCCTTCCGGCGGCCCTCCGGCGGGAAGGCGCAGATCGAGAGCACGGCGGAGGCCCGCCGCTGACTCCCCGGTTCCGGCCCCGGTGTCCACGAGCCACGGCGGCCCGGACGACTCGAGGAGAAAGACGGCCACCGCGCCGGGAGGCCACGGGGAGGGGACCACGGCCCGCGCGCACCCCGGCGCCACATCCTGGAAGCCTTCGGGGCGGAGCACGGTGCTCACGGCCAACCGACCGCCACGCCGTTCGAATCCCGGTGTCGCTCGACCGCCTCCCGGAGCGTCTCGAGCTCCCCGGGCCACGGGCGGGCGTCTCCGTCGAGCTCGGCCACCGGCTCCACGCCGCGAACGGCGTTGGTGAGAAAGAGGCCCGGTGCCGTCCGCAGCGTCTCCGGATCGAAAGCTCCTTCTTCGACCCGCCAGCCGAGCTCGCGCGCGACCCGGATCGTCACGGCCCGGGTCACGCCGGGGTAGATCGGAAGGTCGGTCGATGGCGTGAAAAGCGCTCCATCCGCCGTCCAGAACAGGTTGGCCGCCGAGGCCTCGAGCACGGCGCCACCCTTCGTCCGGATGCCCTCGAGCACTCCGCGCCGCCCGGCCGCGGCGGCGCACAGGACGTGGGGAAGGGCGCTGCAGCTCTTCACGGCCGGAAGGGGAGAGACGTGGGACTCGGTTTCCGGGAGCCGCACGGCCGTCAGGACCCGCGGCTCGGGGATGGGGAGAAGCTCCACGAGCTCCCACGACGTCGCGCTTCCCCGGGCGTATCCGCGACCGCCTGCCCCGGCGCACAACTGGATGCGTGCGACCGCATCCGTGCCCGGCCCGGCCCCCAGCCGCCTCAGCACGGCGCACACGGCGACCGGAGTGCGGACGGCCTCGGGCACCCGGAGACCGACCGCGGCGGCCGACGCGGTGAGCTGCGAGATCTGGGCCGGGGCGTCGAGCAGCCGGCCGCGCCGCACGGCCAGAGTAGAGAACACGCCGTCGCCGTACCGGAAGGACCTCTCATCGGGTGTCGGGCGAACCCGGTGCGCCGGGAGGACCTCCCCCCGCGCCCAGCAAAGCGACGTGTCCGGGTCGGGGCCCGCCGCGTCTCTCATGGACGCGGCCCCGCCGCGAGCGCACCTGGCGCATGCGTCGAAGGACACGGTGATGGAGACATTCGCGGGCCGATCAGGACCGACGCGGAGGAAGCTGTTTGGGAGGAGCGGATGCGGGGGGCGTGCGGCCGAAGTGCGCCGACGCCCCGCGCTTCTCGGGAGGAACTACCGCCGGGCCCGGCGCCTGGCGCTTCGCACACGCCGCCGCTCGGCGGCCTTCGCCTTCCGCCGCTTGGCTTCGCTGGGCTTCTCGTACCGGCGCTTGCGTCTCATGTCTGCCAGGATGCCGGCACGCTGGACTTTGCGGCGGAACTGCCGGAGCGCCTTTTCGAGGTTCTGGCCCTCCGTGATATGAATCTCCAACGGTCTGTCCCCCTTCGACAATGCACGATGCCCGCCGGCTGCGGCGGGCGCTTGCTCTCAAGCCCTTAAAGATAGCACCTGCAGGGGGGCGATCTCAAGCCCGCGGCGACCGACCGGCCGCCGGGCCCGGAGGTGGCGCGGTAGCCGAAGGGGGCTTCAGCCTCCGAAGCCGGGAAAGCGCTTGCCCAGGCGATCCCGGATGTGCTGCGCGAGGGACTTCCTGCCCTCGGACGCGTCGGGCTCCCCGGAGGTCGCCTGCGCTTCCGGTTCGCGGCGGGTCCGTCGCTGCTTCGTCGCCGCCTTCGCCGCCTCATTCCCCTTGCCTCCGTCTTCGCCGGGGTCCTTCGGCCGCGCGCGCGGAGCGGGCTCACCGTCCGGGCCCAGCGGCACCAGGTTGCGAGCCTTCGGCCCGCGATCGGACTCGAAGACTTCGAACTCCACCGTCTCGCCGTTCTTCAGGGCCGCGTAGCCCTCGACATCGATGTCCGTGTGGTGCACGAAGATCTCGCCGCCCTCGTCGCGACGGATGAATCCGTACCCCTTGTCGGTGGAAAACCACTTCACGGTGCCTTTTTCGCGTGCCATCGGGTCACTCCGCAATCATCGTTCGTCCGGCCGAGCTGCCGCGCCCCGGGATGCCGGGTCCGCATCTCGAAGATGGGAAACCGCTTCGCCGGATACAAGCGTGCCTCTACGCCTGGCCCGACCTCCCGGCGGCCCGGAAAAACTTGACCACAACATCTAGCGGCGATACTTTCGGGCAACACCAGATGTTGTGGCTTCGGGGTTTCCTCGGGTCTCCATCCGGTGGTCCTCGGTACGGCCGGCGCCCGGCGGGCAGCCGTGCAATATGATCGGCCCGTCAGTTGCGCTTCGCCCTCGGGCGGGGGCGCCGAGCCGTAACCGTAGGCGCGGGTTCTCCCGCACAGCCATTCACGGCAAGACGGCGGCTCGAGCCGCCTGGATCATAGAGACGCACACGTTTCATGCCCCACGCCTCCGGCCCACGCGGAGGCGCCGACCGTGACAAGGAGCAGGTGCTATGGCTGTAGCGATGCCGGATCTTCTCTGCATTGCCGGCGACGGGTCCTTCGAGGTGGACGGTAAGGCCTATCACATTCCCGATCATTTTTCCCCGCGGGAAGTGTTCAGCTATCGTCGTCTCCTCGAGCCCATTCCGGACATTCCCGGCGGGACCAACCTCTCGATCGAGCAGAGAGAGAAGCAGAAGACGTACTTCTTCCGGCGCGCCGCCGCCTGCATCATCCCGGGACTGGAACCGAGCGCCCTGGAGAGCGTACCCTTCCGCGGCCTGCTGACCCTGCACCGCTGGCTTCTGGATCACCGGCCCGAACTGTCGATGGACGCGGCCGTACAGGCCTGACGCAGAGCACGAGGTGGCCCGGCTCCGTGTGCGCGGGGTCGGGCCTTTTTTTGTCGATGAACGCCGGGAGCGATCCCGGCGTTATCTTGTCCGGAGCCGGCCCGGTGTACGGGATCCGGGATGTCGGCCCCAGATCATGAGACGGAGGCATCGTACGACGTGATTCGGCGCGCCAAGATCATCTGCACGATCGGACCGGCTTCGCGGGAGCCGGAGACGTTCCGCCGCCTGGTGGATGCGGGGATGGACGCCGTCCGCGTCAACTTCTCGCACAGCTCTCACGAAGACGCCGCCGCGACCATCCGGCTGGCCCGCGAGGTCTCCCGGGACGTGGGCCGGCCGCTCGCCGTGCTGGCCGACCTGCAGGGCCCGAAGATCCGGGTCGGCGTGCTGCCCGAGCCGCTCGAGATCGAGAAGGGCGGGTCCTACGAGTTCGAGGCCCTGCACGACGCCGACGGCGGCGCTTCGGCGGGAGCGATCCCGATCACCTATCCCGACCTCCTCGGAGAGCTGGAGGCCGGAGACCGGCTCCTGTTCGACGACGGCCGGATCGCGTTCGCCGTCGAGCACAAGGAAGAGAACCGGGTGACGGCGCGGGCCCTCACGGACGGCACGCTACGGTCCCGGAAGGGCCTCAACCTCCCCGGCAAGGCGGAAGCGGTGCCGAGCCTCACCGACAAGGACCGGGCCGATCTGGCCTTCGCCCTCGATCAGGAGGTCGACTACGTGGCGCTCAGCTTCGTGCGCCGGGCCGCCGAGGTCGCGGAGCTGAAGGACATCGTGGCGGGCCGCGCCCTCGTCGTCTCCAAGATCGAGAAGGAACAGGCCGTCCGGAACCTGGTCGAGATCGGGTCCCTGTCGGACGGCGTGATGGTGGCCCGGGGCGACCTCGGGGTGGAGCTCGATTACGAGGAGGTCCCGATCGTGCAGAAGCGGCTCCTGCGGCTGAGCCGCGAGTCGATCTCGATCGGGATCACGGCCACGCAGATGCTCGAGTCGATGACCTACTCGCCGCGCGCCACCCGGGCCGAGGTGTCGGACGTGGCCAACGCGCTTCTCGACGGTACGGACGTGGTGATGCTGTCGGGCGAGACGGCGATGGGGGAGTACCCGGTGGAGGCCGTGGAGACGATGGACCGGGTGATCCGGAGGATCGAGAGCGAGACCGGCTTCCTCGATGATCCGTCCGACTTCGGGGTGCTGACCACCCACTCTTCCGTGCACCGTACCGTGCCCGGGGCGATCGCCGGGGCGGCCGTGGAGGCCACGCACCGACTGGGGGCGCCGTTCCTCATCACCCTGACCACGAGCGGTTTCACGGCGCGCCTGATCGCCGCGCAGCGGCCGAAGGTGCCCATCCTCGCCGTCACGGACAACGAGCGCACCTACCGGCAGCTGGCCCTCGCGTGGGGCGTGGTGCCGATCCACCATGACGAGGCGGTCTCCTACGACAGCATGCTCGGCCGGGCCCGCCGGTGGGCCTTCGACCGGGGGCTCGCCGAGCCGGGCCGCGAATGCGTGGTGACCGCGGGCATGCCGTTCCACGAGCCCGGCACCACGAACTACATGCGGGTGGAGACGCTCTGAGGCCGATGAGACTCACCTTCCTCGGAACGGGCACGTCGTTCGGGATCCCGGTTCCGGGCTGCCGGTGCGACGTGTGCACCTCCCCGGACCCCAGGAACTCGCGCACCCGGCACGGCCTTCTGCTCGACGAGGGGGGGCGGCGACTCCTGGTCGACACGCCGCCGGAGCTCCGGCTCCAGCTGGTGGCGGCAGGCGTGGACAGCCTCGATGGGGTCTTCATCACGCACGCACACGCGGACCACGTCCACGGTATCGACGACCTGCGAGCGTTCAGCACCCGGGGGGGATATCGGCTGCCGGTCTACGTACCGGCCGAGTACGAGGAAGAGCTGCGTACGCGCTTCGCCTACTTCTGGGGTCCGGACGCACGCAGCACCCCGGGAACCACCGTTCCGGGACTCGACCTGGTGACCTTCGAGGACGGAGAGCGCCTCGACGCGGCGGGGTTCGACCTGGACGTGGTGGCCTTTCCCCACGGCTGGTTCCGGAGCTACGGCTTTCGCGTCGGCGACCTGGCGGTGGTGGTGGATGCGAAGGAGATCCCCGAGAGCGCCATCGAACGCCTTCGAGGCGTCCGCGTCCTCGTCATCAACGCCCTGTGGTTCGGTCATCCGCACCCCACCCACTTCAACGTGGAAGAGGCGCTGCAGGCCGCCGAGCTCCTGCGGGCCGGGACGACGTACCTGACGCACCTGACCCACCGGCTCGATCACGCCGACCTGGAATCGCGGCTGCCGCCGAACGTGCATCCGGCCTGGGACGGGCTGACGATCGAGGTCTGAGACGCTTATATTCGCGGGCCGCTTGACCCGCTCGAAGAGGAGACCGTGCCGCAGAACCGGATCAGGAACTTCTCCATCATCGCCCACATCGACCACGGCAAGTCGACGCTCGCCGATCGGCTGCTCGAGGTGACGGGCGCGGTGGAAGCCCGCCGCATGAAGGAACAGGTCCTCGACTCGATGGACCTCGAGCGGGAGCGTGGCATCACGATCAAGCTCAACGCCATCCGCCTGCCGTACCGGGCCTCGGATGGCCACGAGTATCAGCTCAACCTGATCGATACCCCCGGTCACGTCGACTTCACGTACGAAGTGAGCCGAAGCCTCGAGGCGTGCGAGGGGGCCGTGCTGGTGATCGACGCGAGCCAGGGCATCGAGGCGCAGACGCTGTCGAACCTGTTCCTCGCCCTGAACGCCGGCCTCGAGATCATCCCCGTCCTCAACAAGATCGATCTCCCCGCGGCGGAGCCGGAGCGGCGTCGCGACGAGATCTGCGATCTGATCGGCGTGGACCCCGAGGATGTCCTCCTCGCGTCCGCCAAGGTGGGGACCGGCGTCACGGAGATCCTCGAGGCCGTGGTCCGGCGCGTGCCTCCTCCCTCCGGCGACCCGGAGGCCCCGCTCCGGGCCCTGATCTTCGACTCCATGTACGACAAGTACCGTGGCGCGGTCCCCCTCCTGCGGGTGGTGGACGGGTCGCTCCGCCCCGGGATGACGATCGGCTTCGGCGCCAGCGACGCGGAGTACGAGGTCGACGAGACGGGCTTCATGAGGCTCGGGTTCCAGCCGGTGGGTGAGCTTCAGGCCGGTGAGGTGGGCTACCTTACGGCGCAGATCAAGCGGATCTCGGACACCCGGGTCGGCGACACGATCTTCGACGCGGAGGACCGGGCCGCGGAGCTCCTGCCCGGCTACCAGGAGGCCAAGCCGGTGGTGTTCGCCGGCCTGTATCCGACCGACACCGACCAGTTCGAGGAACTCCGCGACGCGCTGGCGAAGCTGCAGCTCAGCGACGCCAGCCTTCACTGGGAGCCGGAGACCTCGACGGCCCTCGGCTTCGGCTTCCGGTGCGGCTTTCTCGGGCTCCTGCACATGGAGATCGTACAGGAGCGACTGGAACGGGAGTTCGACCTCGACCTCGTGACCACGATCCCGAACGTGGAGTACCACGTGACGCTCACGAACGGGGAAAAGCTGTCGGTCGAGAACCCGAGCCGCATGCCTGAGCGAGGGCGCATCGAATCCGTCGAGGAGCCGTACGTGCGCGTCCACATCGTCTCGCCCTCGGAGTACATCGGAGGCATCCAGAAGCTGTGTCACGACCGGCGGGGCGAGTACCTGAACCTCGAGTACCTGGACACGGACCGGGTCGAGCTCCGGTACGACATCCCCCTCGCGGAGATCGTGCTCGACTTCTACGACCGCCTGAAGTCGGTGTCCCGGGGGTACGCGGCGCTCGACTACGAGATGGCCGGGTACCGTGAGTCCGACCTGGTGAAGCTGGACATCCTGCTGAACGGAGAGCCCGTCGACGCCCTCAGCGTGATCGTGCACCGGGACGAGGCGTACGAATACGGCCGCAAGATGGCGAGCAAGCTCAAGGAGCTGATCCCGAGGCAGCTGTTCGACGTGGCGATCCAGGCCGCGATCGGCCGGGACGTGATCTCGCGGACGAACGTGAAGGCCCTTCGAAAGAACGTGACCGCGAAGTGTTACGGGGGGGACATCACCCGAAAGCGGAAGCTTCTGGAGAAGCAGAAGGAAGGGAAGCGGCGGATGAAGCAGGTGGGGTCGGTGGAGATCCCGCAGGAGGCCTTCCTCGCGGTGCTCCAGGTCGGTGACTGAGGAGGCCGGCGACCTCGTCGTCCGCGCCCCCAACCACCTGGGCGAGCTGGTGCTTGCCCTGCCGGCCCTCGAGCACGCCGCGGCACGGGAACGCGAGCAGGGCCGCCGGCTCCGGGTGCAGGTGGTGTCGGGGCTCGAGCCGGTCCTCCGGATGGCCGGTCTCGACCTCGAGGTGCTGCCCCTGACCGACCGCCGTGACGTGCGGGGCGGCGCTCGGCAGATCCGGGCCACGGGCGCCGCGCGGGGCGTGCTGCTGACGCCGTCGGCCTCCAGCGCCCTGATGTTCCGGCTCGGGGGTCTGCGGCACCGGCGGGGGACCGCCGGGGGGTGGCGGAGCTGGCTGCTGACCGACCCGGTGCCTCGCGGGCCCCTGCTGGACGGCCACCGGGTGCACGAGTTCCTGGCGCTGGTGGGCGGCGGGACGGCCGGCGAGCCTCCGGTCCCGCGGCTGGTCGCGCCCCCGGGCGACGGACCGTCGACTTCGTCCGCGGTGGGCGGCCCCGGCGCCGTGGCGCTCTTTCCCGGCGCCAACGGCGAGGCACGCCGCTGGCCGGCCGGACGCTTCTCGGCGCTCGCTGGCCGGCTGGCCGGGAGGGGCCGGCGCGTGCTCGTCCTCGGCGGTCCGGGCGAGGAAGACCTGACGGAGGTGGTCGCGGCCGCGGGTGCGGCGCAGGGGGAGTGCGCGGACCTCGGCGGCCGAACGGACCTGCCGGGACTGGCGCGCGTCCTCGCGCACTGCGATGCGCTGGTCACCAACGACACGGGGCCCATGCACCTGGCGGCGGCCCTCGGAACGCCGGTGGTGGCGCTCGAGGGACCGGCGGACGTGCGGCAGACGCGGCCGCTGGGCGCGAGCGTCCGCCTCGTCGGGCGGTTCGACCTGCCGTGCGTGCCGTGCGTGAAGAACCGGTGTCCGCGCTCGGGGCCGGGAACGGAGCTCCCCGAGGCCCGGAAGGAATGCATGTGGCTGATCACGGTGGACGAAGTGGAGCGAACGGTACTCGAACTCCTGGAGGAGGGAGAATCCGGTGAGTGATGGCAGATACATCGTCGGCGTGGATCTCGGCGGCACCTCGATCAACGTGGGCGTGCTTCCGTACGACGGCGGAGAGGTGCTCGGGATGCGCTCGATGCCCACGAACTCGGACCACGGGGCCAAGTTCGTGGTGGATCGCATGGTGGCGATGATCCGGGGCAGCATGGAGGATGCGTCCAGGGAGGCCGGGATCCCCGAGGACGGGATCATCGGCATCGGGCTCGGGTCTCCCGGTCCGCTGGACCGCAAGACCGGGACGGTGATCGAGACGCCGAATCTCGGGTGGAGGAACTTCCCCCTCCGCGACCTGATCTCGAACTCGATCGGCCTGCCCGCCGAGCTGGACAACGACGCCAACTGCGCCACCATCGGAGAGTGGTGGATGGGCGCCGGAAAGGGCACCCGGACCCTGATCGGGGTGACGCTCGGCACCGGCATCGGGGGCGGGATCGTGCTGGACGGGCGGGTGTTCCACGGGGCCGCCGACGTGGCGGGCGAGGTGGGCCACATGACGATCGATTCGACCGGGCGCAAGTGCAAGTGCGGCAACTACGGCTGTCTCGAGGCCTACGCGTCCGGCCCGGCGATCGCCGCCCGGGCGCTCGAGGGGCTCGAGACGGGTGAGAGCAGCCTGCTCCCCTCGCTGGTCGGAGGCGACCTCAGCCGGGTGACGGCCGAGACCGTCTACGAGGCGATCATCGCCGGCGACCTGTACGCCAAGGAAGTGATGCGGGAGACGGCGAAGTTCCTGGGCGCCGGCCTGGCCAACCTCATCAACCTCCTGAACCCCGAGATGGTCGTCATCTCGGGCGGCGTGACCCGGGCGGGCGAGCACCTGTTCGAGCCGCTGCGGGCCCAGATCCGCCGCCGGGCTTTCCGGCACGCCGAGGAGAGCTGCCGCATCGTGAGCAGCGATCTCTCGGGCATGGCTGGCGTCATCGGGGCGGCCTACATGTTCCGTGTCGAGCGGTTCGGAGCCTGAGGGTGCCTCGCCTCGGGGTGGTGGGCACCCTGGTGTGGGACACCATCCACGGCCCGGAGGGGGGGGCGCCGGTGGAAGACTGGGGCGGGATCGCCTATTCGCTGGCGGCCTGGGACGCGGTGGCGCCCGACGGGTGGACCGTGGTGCCGATCGTCCGGGTGGGGGAGGACCTCCGCGAGTCGGCGGACCGGTTCCTGGCCGACCGCGAAGCGCCGCTTTCGGCGGAGCACGTGCGCCCGGTCCCGGAGCCGAACAACCGGGTCAGCCTGTTCTATCACGACCGGTCGCGGCGGTGCGAGAAGCTCACGGGAGGCGTTTCGGGGTGGCCCGCCGACGAATTCGAGCAGGCGGCCCTTTCCTGCGACGCCCTGTACGTGAACTTCATCTCGGGGTGGGAGATCGACCGGGCGGGGGCCGCGGCGCTCGGGCGCCGCTTCGATGGACTTGCGTGGTGCGACGTTCACTCGCTCATTCTGGGAGTGAAATCGGACGGAATCCGGGAGCCCCGCCCACTGGAGGACCGGGAGACGTGGCTCGGGGCGTTCGACTTCGTGCAGGTGAACGAGGATGAGCTGGCCGTTCTCGGACGGGGAGCCACGCGCAGCGAGAAGCTGGCGGACCTGCTCGCCGACGGACCGGAGGCGGTCTTTCTCACCCTCGGGTCCGAGGGCGTCGAATGGGTGACCGCGGCGGGGCGGGCTGGCGGAGAGGTCCCCGCGGCCCTGCCCGTCGAGACGCCGGTCGAGGAGGCCGACCCGACCGGATGCGGGGATGTGTGGGGGATCACCTGCTTCGCGTCGCTCCTCGAAGGGACCGGAGCGGCTGGAGCGGTACGCCGGGCGAACCGGGTGGCGGCCGTCGCCGCTGCGAGCCGCGGGACCCGCGGCCTGGCCCGCCGGCTCACCGAGGCCGCCCGGGCGGCGAACGTGGAAAGGTGAACGCGATCGAATGAGTCGGGTCATCGATGTGCCCGAGGTCCTCGACCACCGGGGATTCGAGGAGCTGGTCCGTGCGCTGGACCAGGCCGTTCGGGACGGCGCGGCCCGCGTCCTGTTCAATGCCAAGCACGTCCGGTGGACCTCGCCGTACGGGCTGATCGGACTCCTGGCGGCCGGGCGGGTGGCACAGGAACGGACCGGCCGTCCGCCCAGCATCGAGGCCCCCGACAACCGGGAGGTGCGCAGCTACTGGGAGCGGATGGACTTCTGGCAGGTGGCGCCCGAGGTGTACGACCTCGAGCCGGTGCCGGCGCGGTCCCATGGTGCGTCCGACGCGCTGCTCGAGATCACGCCGATCCGGTCGCATCACGACGTTCACACGGTGGTCGAGCGGGTGCGCGAGCGAGCGGCGACCATCCTGCTGAACAAGCTGCACTACCCGAGGCCCTCCGTCATCCAGTTCAGCGTCCTCCTGTCGGAGGTGTGCCAGAACATCATCGAGCACGCCGAATCCGAAGGGTGGGTATGCGCCCAGACCTACAAGTACCGGGAGCGGCTCGGCGGACGGGACGTCGTCATGCTCGCCGTCATGGACGTCGGCATCGGCTTCGAGGGCTCCCTCGCCGCGGAGCACTCCCGTCGACACGGCGAGCGCTGGTCGGCCGGGATGGCCCTGGAGCGCGCCCTCCTGCACGGGGAGTCGCGATACCGGGATCCGGGGCGCGGACAGGGGCTCCAGGCGATCCGCCGGCAGGTCGACCGCTGGGAGGGTGAGCTCGCGATTCGCAGCGGAGACGCGATGATCGCCTCCCCCACGCAGGAGTGGGGCGACCTCTCGCCGATGCAGACGGGTCTTGAGATATTCCCCGGGGCGCAGATACTTGTCGTGATGCCCGCACGCGTGGAGACCGAGTGAAGATGGCGAGAGAGGGACATTCGTCGCCCATGCCCGACATAGCCGTGGCCAGCCTGTACCAGCGAAACCTGGTGACCCGCCACACGGGGCGCGCCGTCCGCCTGTCGATCGAGGGGCTGGTGGCGGAGCAGGGCAGCACGTCCCTGACGGTGCTCGATTTCGACGACGTGGCGGTGATCGACTTCAGCTGCGCCGACGAAGTGGTGGCCAAGCTGGTGCTCCGGGCGGTCGACGAGGTGTCGGAGGACTCGGAGCGCTTCTTCGTGTTTCGGGGCGTGGCTCCGCACCACGTCGACCCGATGGACTCGGCGCTCCGCCGACGGGGGCTGGCGGCCGCCGCGGTGGGCCCGGAAGGTCGCCCCTTCCTGATCGGGGAGGTCGACGCGGCGGCGGCCCGCCTGTGGCTGGCCGTGTGTGACGCCGGCGCCGCCTGCCTCGAGGAGCTCGCGCCGCGCGTCGACATGGATCCCGACGACTGCGGCCGCATCCTCGATCGCATGTGTGCGCGCCGTCTGCTGCGGCGCGAAGGCTCGGCCTACCAGTCCCTCTTCCAGACCTTCGCCGAGGCCGGGCGGGAGGACGATGGGCCGGACCGGGGGCCACCGGGGTCCCCGACCGGAACGCTCCCCGGGCGGGAATGAGGCGCTCCCGGACGCTCCGCAGGCTGGCGATCGTCCTGTGCGCCTTCCTGTGCGTGGCGGGCCTCGTCGTCACCATCGGCTGGTTCCGGCTCGCCGCCTCGGCCTCCGGTGAACGGGGCGCGGTCCGCATCCGCGGTCTTCTCCAGCCGGTGGAAGTCGTGTCGGATTCCTTCGGCATCCCGTACGTGAAGGCCGGACCGGCGAGCGACATGCTGCGTGCGCTCGGATACCTCCACGCCACGGACCGCATGTGGCAGATGGAGTTCTTCCGGCGGGTGGCGGCGGGTCGGCTGGCCGAGCTGTTCGGAGAGGACCTCGTCGATACGGACCGCTTTCTCCGTACCCTCGATCTATGGGGCGCCGCCGAGCGAGCCCGATCGAGCCTCGACCCGGACGAGCTGGAGCGGCTGGAGGCCTATTCCGCCGGGGTGAACGCGCGCCTCGACGACGTTCGCAAGCCGCTCGCCCCCGAGTTCGCGCTACTGCGCTTCCGTCCGGAGCCGTGGGACCCCGTCGCCACGCTGGCCGTCGGGATGGTGATGAACCTGGACCTGTCCCACTTCCGTCGGGACCTGTCGCGCTTCTGGGCCGGGCGTCACCTGGAGCCTGGAAAGGCGGCGCTCCTCGCGCTGCCCTATCCGGCCTGGGGCCCCACGATCCTCGATCGTCCGGTGGAGGTGCCCGGCGGAGTCCGGGCGTCGCCTCCGGATGGCGGCGAACCGTCGCCCGGTCCGGAAGACATCGCCCTGAGAGACCCGGTTCCGGGGGCGCCCGCGTGGGAGGCCCTCGACCTTCTCGAGTCCGTGTCGGCGCGATCCGGCTCGAACGCCTGGGTGATCTCGGGCCGACGCACGGCGTCGGGCCGGCCCATCCTCGCCAACGACATGCATCTATCGCTCCGTGCTCCCGCCATCTGGTACCTGGCCGTCCTCCACGCGGATTCGGCGGACTACCACGCCGTCGGCTTCACCCTTCCCGGCGTCCCGGGCGTCGTCGTCGGGCACAACCGCCGCATCGCATGGGGGTTCACGAACGGGATGGTCGATGACATGGACTTCGCCATCGAGACCTCGTCGGAAGACGGAGCGAGGCACCTCGAGGGCGATGCGTGGATCGAGTACGTCGTCCGTCCCGAGACGGTCCTCGTCCGGCACTCCGATCCGGTGGTGGTCCGGGTGCGCGAATCGGTTCGCGGACCCCTGATCAGCGACGCCCTGCCCGGCCTCGACGCGGACCTGTCGGCCGTTTGGGTCTCGGCACGGGGGGAGGCGAGATCGACCGGACTGTGGGACATGAACCGGGCGGGGAGTGCGCTCGAGTTCGATCGTGCGGTGCGGGGGTTCGCACAACCGCACCAGAACGTGGTGTTCGCCTCGGTCGACGGTCGCATCGGGTACCGCCTCGGCGGCAGGATACCGTTGCGTGGCGATTGGAGCGGAGCCGTGCCCGTCGACGCCGACCGGATGGGCGCGGGCTTCCGGGGCACCTGGACCCCGGGCATGCACCCCGCGGGGATGGACCCGCGAGCCGGCTTCATCGTCACGGCCAACAACCTCCAGGCACCGGGGCTCGGCACGGCGATCAGCACGGACTACGCGGCGCCGTTCCGGGCCGAACGCATCCGCGCCGTGCTGGCCGGCCGGTCCGACTGGGACGTCGATGCCGTCTACGCGCTGCAACACGACACCTACAGCCTCCTGGCGGAGCGCTACCTTCCTCTCGCGATCCAGTCGGCCCGCCAGGTCGGACTCGAGGATGCGGCCGTGCGCCTGGAGGCGTGGGACCGCCGGGTCGACGTGGAATCCCTCGGCGCCCCGCTGTTCTACGCGTGGTTCTATCGCCTGCGATCGCTGGTAGCGGGAGACGAGTACGCCGGGTCGCCCGGGTGGGCGTTCTTCCCCATGAAGTCCTTCCTCGCGGTGCTCGAGGAGGGTGACGCGAACCCGTGGGTGGATGACGTGCGAACGCCGGAGCCGGAGACGCTGGCGTCCCTGGCCGAGCGAGCGATGGAAGACGCGGCCGCGGTGGTCGGCGATGCCGCCTGGGGAGAGCTGCATCGCGAGCGGCACGTCCATCCGATGGGACGAAGCGCGTGGATCCAGAGGCTGTTCGGCCTGTCGATCGGCCCGTATCCATCGCCGGGCGGTCCGAACACGGTCCGACCGGACGACTATCGCAAGTGGTCGCGCCTCGATTCCACCTCGTGGTCGCCGCCGTGGCTGAGCGAGTACGGGCCCTCGGAGCGGTTCATCGCCGAGGTCGGGCCCGACGGTCCCGCCGGTCGGTTCCTGATTCCGACCGGGCAGAGCGGGAACGCGTTCAGCCGGCACTACCGCGACCTCAACGAGACGTGGCGCACCGGCGAGCTGATCGAGGTTCCCCTCGATCCGGAAGGGTACCGTCCGAGGGCGGTCGACAAGTTCCGCCTCGTGCCGGTGCGCAGGGGGGGTGCAGACCGCCGCGGAGAGGAAGAATGAAGGAACCGGTGAGGACCCGCCTCCTCGTGATCGGGGCCGGTCCATGTGGCCTGTCGGTGGGGGTCGCCGCGCGCCGCGCCGGCATCGACTGCCTGCTGGTGGACCAGGGTCCGATCGTGAGCGCGATCGAGCGCTATCCGATCGGCATGACCTTCTTCAGCACCGCGGAGCACCTCGAGATCGGGGAGGTTCCCTTCGTCGTCGCGCGGGACAACCCCACGCGCTCCGAGGCGCTCAAGTACTACCGACGCGTCGCCACGCACTTCGAGCTGGACGTGCGCCAGTACGAGACCGTCGAAGCGGCCGGGAGATCGGGAGAGGGCTTCCGCATCCGGACCCGGACGCTGACCGGGGAGGAGCGTGCGTACGAGGCGGGGGCGGTCGTCGTGGCGACCGGCTACTTCGACACCCCCAACCTCCTCGGAGTGCCGGGCGAGGCGCTCCCCAAGGTCACGCACTACTTCCGGGACCCGCACCTCTACTACGATCAGGATGTGGTCGTCGTCGGAGGCGGGAACTCGGCGGTGGAAGCGGCCCTCACCTCCTGGCGAGCCGGAGCGCGCGTGACCCTCGTCCACTTCCTCGGCGGTTTCGATTCCGGAGTGAAGCCCTGGGTGCTTCCGGACATTCGCAACCGGATCGAGGCGGGAGAGATCGAAGCGCTGTGGCGGCACCGGGTAGAGCGCATCGAGCCCGGCCGCGTTCTCGTCCGGCCCGCGGGCCCCGACACCGCCGGGACCGGGCGGTGGCTGGAGAACGATTTCGTGCTCGCCATGACCGGCTTCCGGCCGGACCCGGGGCTCCTCCGCGAGCTCGGGGTGGGCATCGACCCCGACACGGGAATCCCTGCTCACGACCCCGAGAGCATGGAGACGGACGCCGACGGCGTGTACATCGCGGGCGTGCTGGCCGCCGGATTCGACGCCAACAGGATCTTCATCCAGAACGGGCGCGAGCACGGACCCCGGATCGTCCGCCACCTGGCAGGCGCCGCGCTCGAAACCCCGCGTCGTTGACGGTGTTTTAGCCTGAGAATAGCTTCGGCTTGCGATCCGGGATCGGCCCCGCGGGGCCGGCCGAGCCCACACCGAGGGGACCGATGAACGACAGCCGTACCGCCATGCGAGACGTCACGCCGACCGAGCGGATCGAGGAGGTCCTCGATTCGATCCGACCCGCCATCCGGGCGGATGGTGGCGACATCGAGCTGGTGGGCTTTGACGCGCTGGACGGTGTCGTCCGGATCCGCATGGTGGGGGCATGCTACGCCTGTCCGATGTCGATGCTGACCCTGAAGGCCGGGATCGAGCAGCGCCTGCGGATGCAGGTACCGGAGGTGCGGGCGGTCGAGTCGGTCGAGTCCGCCTGACCCCGGGTCCCGCGAATCCGGATCGTTCGACGAGCCTCGCTTTCCACGACCCGAACAGAACGGTATTCCGAGCCATGGATGTGCAGTCCATACGAGATCGTGTCGAAACGGCCCTCCGCAGGGTCCGACCCGCGGCGGGTGAGCCCGACCTCCTTTCGCTGGGCCTCGTCGGTTCGCTGAACGTGACCGAGGAGGGCGGCGTCTCCCTCCTCCTCGGCCTCCGCCCCACCGACGACCCCGGGCTGGCGGACACGGTTCGCCTGGTGCTCTCGGGCATCGAAGGCGTGCGCGACGTGCAGGTTCGAACCGGTGCGGCCGCGTCCGCCCCGCCGGAGGGCACGGTGCCCGCGGCGCCGCGCTCCGGCGAGAAGGGAAAGGCGCGCAAGCCGCTTCCGGTGGTCGGTCCGACGACGGCGGCGGGTGCCGCGGCAGGCGCCGGGAGCCCGCGCCCAGGACAGGTGAGCCGGGAGGAAGCCTCCCGACACCCATCGGAAGCGGAGCCGCTCGACGGCGTGAAGCGGGTGATCGCGGTGAGCTCGGGAAAGGGAGGCGTCGGGAAGTCCACCGTTTCCTCCAATCTGGCCGCTGCGTGGGCGAGCCGCGGCTACCGCGTGGGGCTCCTCGACGCCGACATCTACGGGCCGGACATCCCGACCATGTTCGGCGCCACCGAGCGCCCGAGGGTCCAGGACGACCAGGTGGTGCCCGTCGAGGCGCACGGGGTGAAGCTCATGAGCCTCGGCTTCCTGGTGGACGAGGAGACGCCGGCGATCTGGCGCGGACCGATCATCATGGGGATCGTCCGCCAGTTCCTGCACCAGGTCGTGTGGGGCGAGCTGGACTACCTGGTGGTCGATCTGCCGCCCGGCACGGGGGATGCGCAGCTGTCGCTCGTCCAGCTGGTCAAGGTCGACGGGGCCGTCATGGTCACGACGCCGCAGGACGTCTCCGTGGCGGGCGTGCTGAAGGGCATCCGCATGTTCGAGAGCGTGGATGTGCCGGTGCTGGGCGTGGTGGAGAACATGCGCGGCTTCGTGTGCCCCGACTGCGGCTCCACGCACGACCTGTTCGGTTCCGGAGGTGGCGAAGGCCTCGCCGGATCTCTCGGCCTTCCGTTCCTCGGGGCCGTGCCTCTCGGGCTCGCGGTGCGCCAGGAGGGTGACCGGGGCGTGCCCACGGTGGTGGGGCGTCCGGATTCACCCGAGGGTCGGGCGCTCCGGGAGATCGCGGATGTCGTGGAGTCCCGGGTCGGATCTCCCGCGGACGGGGACGCCCCGGTCTCCTGAGCGCCGGGCCCCGGGTCGATCCCACGGCCGGCTCCGTCCGGCGGGCGGT